>JADGRS010000067.1 GCA_017880705.1 Burkholderiales bacterium | reverse complement strand
CGCCGATGATATTGCGGATTGCCCGTGAGAAAGTAGGTCATCGCCAGGGCCTTACAACACAAACGCCCAACCTCCACACAGGTTGGGCGTTTGCGCTTGCAGCCTCGGGTAACTAGGGAGCGCTCTGCGCTTGCGCGGGGCGCCGCATCGCGACCTGCAGCGAGCCGAGATAAATGGCCAGCGCCAGGAGGCCGATCGCCTTCAGCCCGATCAGCATCGACAGATTCTCGAGCAGTCCTCCAACGACGGCTCCGCAGAGATTGCATCCCAGCGCGGCAGCCGAGTCCGAGCGCGTGCGCAGCTCGGAGGAAAAGATGACGCCCGCGAAGAAGATCGGGATGGCGAAAGCGATGCCGCCGATCGCGGCGCGCGCAAGCAACGGAAGCTCGACGAGGAGCCGTAGCGGCAGAAGCCACAGGCCAAGCAGCGAGAGCGCCAGCAGCGAATACCAAAGCTTGCGTTCATAGCCGCGCAGGCGCCCCGCGACGCCATTCGCCGCCAGCACCATCGCGAGGACACCGCCGAACACGCTGGTGTTCACGATCCAGGTCGAGCCGAACAGGAGGCTCAGCTGCGTCACGGCGCGCGTTTCCAGGAGGAGGAATGCTGCCCCGAGCAGGAACATCTGCAGGTCGAACCGTCCGCGCGAGAACAAGCTGCGTCCGAAGACGCCCCGCACGGCGAGAGTGCTGCTCAGCGCGATGAGCAGAAATACACTGAGGTACGTCCATGGCACCGTTTGCGGACGCAGATACAGGAACGGCCAATCGTCGCTCGGAATCCGGATCCACGCCGCGTCGGGCTCTCCGCGTATCGCCATCGGCATCAGCGCCTGCACCTGGGCCAGGTTCAGCTGGCGCCCGACCAAAAACGTAACGCCGTAGTCGTAGTTGTGCTGGACAACCACGGGATCGAGGCTCGTCGCCTTGCGCACGAGGCCGAGAAGGCGCCGGTAGATCCATTCGCCGCCGGCAACCGAGAACGAGACGCTCAGGATGCCGCCGTCGGCGACGTGGGCCCACGCCGCGGAGAGACCTTCCTCCGTGTAGACGAAATTGTCCAAGCGCAACGACGACATCGAGGAGAACATCGCGTGCGAATCGAGGAGGCCATAGCACACGACGTCGAATCGGCGATTCTCAGCGGGATTCCCGAAATACGCGCGCGCGTCGTCGGTCACGCGGGAGACCCGCGGATCGGAGTAGGGGTGCTCCGGATGCAGCTCCGCACCAGTCTGCAGGATCGCCGGATCGATGTCGATGCTCACCACGCGATCGAACCCTCGCCGCAATGCCGCCGCCACGTCGTTGCCGGTCCCCGCACCGACCACGAGCGCCGAGCGATTCGCCCCCGCGCTGAAGCTGAATGGCAATTCGTAGACTCGCCGGATGAAGTCGCGGAACTCGTTGGCCTGGCTCGCCGCAGGGCGCAGATCGAGCATCCTCTGGTGATAGTCCCGATTGACGTTGAGCATCCACTCGGTGGATCCGCTCGAAGGCTGTCCGAAGTGCGACTCGACGCCGCGCTCGAGATCGATCCGGTTGTAGGGTGAAAAGCGCGCGCCGTTGACGGAGAGACCGGCCGCCACGATCGCCACGATCGCCGCGGCCACGCTCAGGCGGTCACGGCGTATCCACACGATGGGCAACACGCCCAGCGCGAGCCACACGGGAGGAGGAGACCAGAGCGCCGCGGCGACCGCCATCGCGATCACGCCCGCCAGGGACCCGCCCAGGTCGACCGCGTAAGCCTTCAGCGGCGCCAATTGGTCGAACAGGATCCCGACGCGGATGCCAAGGAGCATGAAGATGCTTGCGATGCCCCAGAAGCAGGCGGTGACCACCACGGTGGAGCCGAAGAATTGAGCCCAGGTGGCGCCCGAGTCGTTGCCCCACAGGCTGATCGTGGGATCCGGGAACCTCAGGTGCGTCAGCCCCAGTGGCCCGGCCGCGGCGATCAGCAGCGACGACAACGCGAGCACGGGAAGCGCCCAGCGTGCCCATTGCGGGCGGGTGCGCCCGAGCCCGACACCGAGTCCCATTCCGAGGAATGTCGCGACGAGAACCAGGTTCGCGAAGTAGGCGGCGACCCGGATCTGGGTGCCCAGCCAGCGAATCATGGCCAGCTCGAGGACCAGGATCGCGAAAGTGGTCAGGCCCAGCTCGACGGCGGGATCATCCCGCCAGCTGCTGTGCGGGGCTCGGGTTACGATTGCGTGGCTCCCGGTCTCGTGATGGCGCGGCCAAGGCCACGCGAAGGCACCGAAGTGTAGCAGGGCCCGGGCGGACCCCCGTTTGCTTTTGGGGCGCGCCGTAAGAGAATGCGTCGATGGCCAGGTTCTGGGAGGGACTGCGCGGCTCGAAACGGCTGAAGGGGGGATTCCTCTACTTCGTCGTGGCGCTGCTCGTACTCGCGGCGGCGCTGCTTCCGTCGCCCTACGAAGCGCCGCTCACCGATGCGGAGCGGCTCGCGTTCGACCTGCAGATGCGGGCGTTGCGCGAGCTGAAGCCTCGTCCTCTCGCCGAGGACGTCGTGCTGGTGGGCATCAACGACGACACCGAGGCCGCCTATCCGGAGCCCTACGCGCTCTGGCATCGCCACTTCGCGCGCGCGTACCACGGGCTCGCCCTGGCGAAACCCCGGGCGGTCGGCGTCGACATCGTGTTGCCCGAGCACAGCTATGACGCGATCGTTCCCGGCAGCGACCTCGCGCTCATGCGGGGGCTCGTCGACTTGAAGCGCAGCGCCGCCATCGTGTTCGTGCAGACCGTCAACCGGCGCGGAGAGCTCGTGCCCGTGCAGGAGAACTACACCCGCGGAATCCTCGGGCCTGAGAATCTCGGCATCGACCAGCAGCTGCGCGACCCGGACTCGGTCTCGCGCCTCTTCAGCGAGCGGGCCTCGTCGCAAACGGGCAAGCCGGTGCCGACGCTGGCGGGACAGCTGCTGCGCGTGATGGGCCGCCCCGTCGGCGAGGGTTACATCGACTACAGCCTTGGGGCGCCCCTCGAGTACGTTCCCCTGCACGTGCTCGTCGACAGGAGCGGCGACGCGCAATGGCTCGAGAAGCAATTCGGCGGGCGCGTCGTGCTGCTGGGAAGCCTCATCCGCACGACGGATCGCTGGCGCCTGCCGGTGATACTTCTCGCGAAGGATCCGGGCGCCGCGATCGAGGACGGCGCCGCGCGCGACGAGGGAACCCTCGCATACAACCAGCCCGGCGTGCTCGTCCATCTGCAGGCGTTGCGCAGCATGCTCGGCAGCGGGCTGCTGAGTCCGACTCCAGAAGCGTTTCGCTGGCTGATGATGGCCCTGGCGGCGGTCGCGGTGTTCCTCAGCGTGCGCCCGCTGATCGTCATCGCCCTGGCGGCCCTGGTGCCGGCGGCCCTTGCCGCGGCGAGCCTCGCCACGATATACGCGGCGCAGCTCGTCCTTCCCATCGCCTCAGTGACCGCGACCTTCTGGCTCGCGCTCGTCGCGCGCGGCATCTTCGACGCGGTCGAAGCGGTGATCGACCGCCTGCGGATGCAGCAGCACTTCGCGGGCCAGGTGAGCCCCGCGGTGATGAAGGAAATGCTGGACGGCACGATGTCGCCCGGCGTGAGCGGCCAGCTCGCCGAGGTGTGCGTCCTCTTCAGCGATGTGCGCGACTTCACAACTCTTTCCGAGAAGATGCCCCCGAGCGTAGTGACGACTGTTCTGCAGCGCTATTTCGACCGCATGGTGCATGCTGTGCATCGGTTCAACGGCACCGTTGACAAGTTCATCGGCGATGGCATGATGATTCTCTTTGGGGCTCCACTGAAGCTGAGGGATCCTTGCGGCGACGCGGTGAAGTGCGCCCTCGCGATGATGGACGAGCTCGACAAGCTGAACGTCGAGTTCGCGCGCGAAGGCCTGCCGACGCTCACGATCGGGATCGGCATAAACTTCGGCACCGTAACCGTCGGCAACATCGGCTCGTCGGAGCGGCACAATTACTCGGCGATCGGCGACGCGGTGAACGTCGCCGCTCGGGTGGAAGGACTCACCAAGGACCTCGGGCGAAAGATCGTGATCACCGAGGACGTGGTGAGCAGGATCGGAGAAGGCTTCAACTTCGATCCGCTGGGCAGCCACAACGTAAAGGGCCATAGCCCGGTCAAGGTCTGGGGCATTCGCACGGCGCGTGCCGCGCCTGCTGCGGCAAGAGCGGAGGCAATCCAATGAAAACGATCCAGCGCGCATTCCTCGCGGCACTTTTCCTCGCGGCGCCGGCCCTCGCAGCCGACGGCATCGCGTTCATTGCCAACCTGAAGGGCGATGTCGCGGTCGACGGCAATCCACGCCCGGCGATCCTGTCGGAATTGAATCGCGGCCAGAAGATCGCGGTCGGCAGGGATTCCCAGGCTTCGGTGATGTATATCTCGAACGGCAAGGAATACGTGTTGAAGGGTCCCGCGGACTACGTCGTGAAGGACGCGGAGATCTCGGGTTCCACGGGCATGCCGCCGGTGACTCGCGAGACGGCGTGGCGCACCAACGACAAGGTCCTCGTGCAGGTGGCGCAGACCTCCGCGGCGAGCGTGCGCATGCGCTCGATCGCGTTGCCGAAGCCCGACACCGAGCCGAAGCTCCTATTCCCGACGCAGGGTAGCATCGCCACGCTTCAACCGACGTTTCGCTGGCGCGCCGCGGATCCGAAGGCGAGCGGCGAGTTCGTCCTCCTCGTAGCGGGTCACGACAAGCCCGTCCATATCGCCAGGGTCTCCGCGGGTACCTATCGCGTTCCGGCGAAACTCCTCCCCGATACCGACTACACGTGGACGGTGACGATCGCCGGGAATGAGGTCGGCTCGGGGCGCTTCCGCACGCTCTCGCACGACGCGCTCGCGCAAGTCGAGAAGCGCAAGCCTTCCGACAAGGCCGAGTTCTCCGATCGCCTGCTCTTCACGCTTATGCTCCAGGAGATGGGCGCGACCCAGGAAGCGCGCGAAGGATTTGCGAAGCTCGCGCAGGAACGCTCCGACCTCCCGGAGCTCGCCGCGCTCGCCAAGTGATTCGCGCCGCCGGAGCGTCGCTCGTCGCGGCGCTCGCGTTCGCGGCGCACGCGGGAGCTCCCGTAGCCTTCGTCTCCGACGTGAAGGGCAATGTCACGATCGAGGGCGACGGCATGCTGGCCTTCCTCGCCGAGCTCGCCGCGGGAACGAAGCTGCTCGTGGGCAGCGGCGCCACTGTCGCCGTGACCTACGGCGCGAGCGGCACCGAATTCACGTTGGCGGGACCCGGCGAGTTCCGTATCGACGAACGCGAGGTGAGCGCCGAGAAGGGCGTGCGCCCGGCGCGCAGGACCGTGACCGCGCTGCCCGATCCAACCGTCGTCGCGCGGGTGTCGCGCACCGCCACGGCGAGCCTTCGCATGCGCGGCATCGTGCCGCAGGCGCGAGCGGTGTCCGCGCTCGAGTATCCGGTCGACACGCGCGTGACAACGCTGCAGCCGGCAATGCGCTGGAAAGGCGATCCCGGACTGGAAGGAGCCACGGTCACCTTGATCGACGCGAGCGGTCGGGAGATCTGGAAGGGAAGCGCGAAAGCGGGATCGGCCCGGCCTTCGGTCAAGCTCGCGCCGGCGAGCGCGTACCGGTGGACGGTCGTGACGCCCAAGGGGATGCTCGGCGAGGCGCGGTTCGAGACCCTTTCGGCGCCGCTTGCCGCGAAGGCCGAGAAGTCGCGCGTCTCGGCGAAGACCTTCTCGGAGCGTGTGCTCCACGCGCTCCTCCTGCAGGACATCGGCGCCTCGCAAGAAGCCCGCGAGGCGTGGGCGGCGCTCGCTCGCGAACGGCCCGACCTCACGGAGCTTGCGGCCCTTTCGCGTTAAGGCTACGCAAGCGTGCCCCCTTTGAGCGATAATTTTCGCTCGAGGAGGAAGCACGTGGCGGCAGGGACGACTTCGGGGACGATGCGCGGGTTGGCGTGGCTCATGGCGGCGATCGCCTGCGCGGCGAGCCTTTGCGCGGGCGCCGCCGATCGCGTCGCGCTCCTCATCGGCAACAACAACTACGGTTCCGCGCCGCTTCGCAACGCCGCGAACGATGCGCACGATCTCGCCGACGCGCTGAAGGACCTGGGCTTCCAGGTGATCGTGCGCGAGAACGCCTCGCGCAAGGACATGATCGACGCGATCCGTGAATTCGGCGCGGCGATCGAGGGAGCGAATACGGCGCTCTTCTTCTACGCGGGCCACGCGATGCAGTTCAAGGACCGCAATTACCTCGTGCCGATCGACGCCGCGATGGGATCGGAGGAGGACGTCACGTTCTTCTCCGTCGAGATCGGCCAGATCTTCGACCGCATGGATCGCGCGCGCACCCGCTTCAACTTCATCATCCTCGACGCATGTCGCGACAACCCGTTCGCCTCGAGCTTCAAGCTGACGAGCGCGGGCCTCGCGCAGATGAGCTCGCCTTCGGGGACGCTGATCGCCTACGCGACCTCGCCGGGGTCGGTCGCGGCGGACGGCTTCGGGCGCAACGGCATCTACACCAAGCACATCCTGCAGAACATCAAGGTGCCCGATCTTCCCGTCGAGATCATGTTCAAGCGCGTGCGCGAAGGCGTCGAGCGCGAGACGCGCAAGCTGCAGACGCCGTGGGACTCGTCGTCGCTCAAGGGAGATTTTGCGTTCGCGACGAGCAGCGGCGCGCGCCCCGCGCAGGCGCCGGCGGGCCCGAGCGCCGACATGACGCTGCAGATCGAGCGCGAGTTCTGGGTGAGCGTCCGCGACTCGACGCGTCCCGAGGACATCCGCGCGTATCTCGACAAGTATCCGAGCGGCAGCTTCGCGTCGCTCGCGAAGAACAAGCTCGACGCGCTGGTGAAGCCCACGCGCGTGGCCGCCGCCGAGCCGGCGTCCGCAGCGCGCAGCTCGCAACCCGAGACCGCGGCGCCGGCCCCGCGAGTCGAAGCCCCCGAGAGGAGCGCCGACAAGCCCGCGGAAAGTGCCCGCACCGAGAAGCCTGCCGTGACCGTCGCGGTCGCGCTCGCGGTTGCGCCGCCGCCGAAGCCCGCGGCGCAATTCGCTGCGCAACCCGCGGTGCCTCCGGTATCGCCCGCGCTTCCGAATCCGGCACCGGCCAAGCCCGATCCGATTCCCGGACGCGAGATCGCGCCCGGGATACGCGAGCTCACCTTTGCCGACGGATCGGTCTATCGCGGCGCGATGCGAGGCGCGAGCCTTCAGGGCAAGGGCGAATACGTCTCGAAGTCGTTCCGCTACGAGGGCGAATTCAACGAGGGTTTGAAGCAGGGAGAAGGAACGTACACCTGGGAGAACGGCGACCGCTACCAGGGTCGCTTCGCGAACGACCGTCCCGACGGCCAAGGCAAGTATCAATTCGCGAACGGTGACGCGTACGAAGGAGATGTGAGGCTCGGCGTCATCGGGGGCCGCGGCAGCTACACGTCGAAGAACGGCGACGTCTTCGACGGCTCGTTCGAGAACGGCAAGCCCCAAGGGGTCGGGGTCTATCGCTTCGCGAGCGGCGATCGTTACGAAGGCGAGATGGACGCCGGGCGCCTGCAGGGCCGCGGCCGCTACTACTCGAAGAATGGCGATCGCGTCGAGGCGCCGTTCGTCGACGGCAAGCCGCAGGGCACGGGCGTCTACTACTTCTCCAACGGAGACCGCTACGAAGGTGAAATCAGGGCCGGGGAGCTCACGGGCCAGGGCGTCTACTTCTACAAGACGGGGATGAAGTACGAGGGCGAAGTCAGGCTCGGGCAGCCGCAGGGCAAGGGAAGCTTCTGGTTCCTGGACGGCACCCGCTTCGAGGGCGAGTTCGAGGGTGGCCTCGCGCGCGCGCGCGGCGAGATCGTGAAGCAGGACGGATCGCGGGTCCCCGCGGAGATCGTCGACGGCAATGCCAAGCTCCTCAACTGAGGCAGGCCGGGTGCGGTATAATTCCTGCATCGATTCCGGAGGTTTTCATGGCTGAACGCAAACGAGTCCGTCGCAACACCCTGGAGCGCCGGTGCTTGCCCAAGTCCTTCAAGCGCCTGTTCCTGGGCTCGCCGAAGAGCATCTTCAAGATGCTCGAGACCATCAAGAAGAACTGAGCGAGCGGTAAATGGGCTGCGCGGCGGTCGTTGGAGCGGACGCTACGCGCCGCTCAACGACGCGAGACGTAAGGCAGGAAAAGCGAGGGCCGCTGAACGCGGCCCTTTTTCGTGGCTAGTTTCCCAGCGGGTTCCTAGCCAAGCGCGCGTCCGACCACCTCGCCCACGTTGCCGGAAAGGCCGGGGGCATTGCGGATCGATTCGAGCGCCGCGCGTGCGTGCGCCTGGCGTCCCTCGTCATACTTCTTCCAGCGATCGAAGGCGCGCGCGAGGCGCGATGCGACTTGGGGATTGATCTTGTCGAGCGCGATCACCTGCTCGGCGACCCAGCGATAGCCGCTGCCGTCGCCCGCATGGAAATGCAGCGGGTTGTCCATCGCGAAGGCGTGCAGCAGGGCGCGGGCGCGATTGGGGTTCTTGAGGTCGAAGGCCTCGTGGCCCATGAGTTCCTTCACCCGATCGAGGGTTCCGGGCAGCCACGACGTCGCCTGGACGCGGAACCACTTGTCGACGACGAGCGCTTCGCCCTTCCACTTCTCGTAGAACATCGATAGGGCACGCTCGCGCTCCGCGCCCGCCGAATTCGCCAGGCACGTGAGGGCCGCCATCGCGTCGGTCATGTTCTCGGCGCGGCGAAGTTCGAGGAATGCGAGGGCCCGCGAAGTCGCGTCGTCGATGGTGCTGACATAGCCGAGGGCCGAGTTGCGAAGCGCCCGCCGCCCCGAGGCCGCCGCATCGGGAGAGTACGGGCCGGGCGCGGTGAAATGGCGGAAGGCGCCCTCGAACCGGGTGCGATACCGTGTCGCGATCTCGCGCATGAGCCGCAGACGCGCGATGTGGACCGCTTCCGGATCGGCAACCTCCATGCACTCGGCGAGATAGCCCTCGTCGGGAAGCTGCAGCGCCTCGGCGGCGAACGCGGGGTCCTTCGAGCCGTCGGAAATGACGCGGCCCATCGCTTCGATGAACGCCGCCGGCACCTCCATCGCGCGGCCGGCGCGCACGCTTTCGGCCGACGCGAGGAGCGTGCGGATCGCGAGCGCGTGCCCCGCTTCCCAGCGATTGAAGGCGTCGGAGTCGTAGGTCATGAGATGCGTGAGCTCGGCTTCCGTGTACGCGAAGCGCACATGAACCGGCGCGGAGAAGCCGCGCAGCAGCGAAAGCACCGGGTGCTCGGGCACCTGGCGGAAGACGAACGATTGCTCGGCTCGCGTGAGCGCGAGGACGGCGGTGCGCGCGCCGTGGTCGCGCGAGCCCTTGAACAGCGATTGCGAGTCGATGTTGATCGGCAGGTCGTGCCCGTCGAGGTCCACGAGCCCGACCGCGAACGGAATCACGAACGGCTCCTTGTCCGGCTGGCCCGGCGTGGGCGCGCACGACTGCTTCACGTGCAGCGTGTACGTTTCCCTCGCGCCGTCGTAGTCGCCGCTGCACTCGATCACCGGCGTGCCCGCCTGCGAATACCAGCGGCCGAATTGCGACAGGTCCGCGTCGTTCGCGTCGGCCATCGCCGCGCGGAAGTCGTCGCAGGTGACGGCGTGGCCGTCGTGGCGGCTGAAGTAGAGGTCCATGCCGCGCCGAAAGCCTTCCTTGCCGACGATGGTCGCGTACATGCGCACCACTTCGGCACCCTTTTCGTAGACGGTGGACGTGTAGAAGTTGTTGACCTCGACGTACGACTCGGGCCGCACCGGATGCGCCATCGGGCCCGCGTCCTCGGGGAACTGGCGGCTGCGAAGCTCGCGAACCTCCTGGATCCGCACCACGGGGCGGGAGTATTCGTCGGCGCTGTATTCCTGGTCGCGATAGACCGTGAGGCCTTCCTTCAGCGAGAGCTGGAACCAGTCGCGGCAGGTCACGCGGTTGCCGGTCCAGTTGTGGAAATACTCGTGGGCGACCACCTTGTCGACGCCGAAGTAATCGCCGTCGGTCGCGGTGTCGGAGCGCGCGAGGATGTACTTGGTGTTGAAGATGTTGAGGCCCTTGTTCTCCATGGCCCCCGCGTTGAAGTCGGAGACCGCGACGATCATGAAGCGCTCGAGGTCGAGCTCGAGGCCGAAGATCTCCTCGTCCCAGCGCATGCACTTCTTCAGCGCCTGCATCGCGAAGCCCGCCTGGTCGAGCTTGCCCGGCTCGACGTAGATCTGCAGCAACGCCTTCTTCCCGGACTGCGTCGTGAAGTGATCCTCGTTCAGCTCGAGGTTCGCCGCCACCATCGCGAAGAGGTAGCATGGCTTGGGGAACGGGTCTTCCCAGCGCGCCCAGTGGCGGGCGCCTTCTCCCCGCGAGAACCAGTCGGCCGGCTCGCCCTCGCCCTGCGCCACCAGGTTTCCGTTCGCGAGCAATCGCGGGAACCGCGCCGGGTCCGCGCATAGCGTGACGGCATACGTCGCCATCACGTCGGGACGGTCGATGAAATAGGTGATGCGGCGGAAGCCCTCGGCCTCGCACTGGGTGACAAGGCCGGACTTCGTCGCGTAGAGGCCCTCGAGCTTGGTGTTCTTCCACGGGTCGAAGCGCACGACGGTCTCGAGCGTGAACGATGCGGGAACCTTGGCGATCGTGAGATGCCTTGCATCGACGCGGTAATCGCTCGCGCCGAGCGCGCCGCCGTCGATCTTGACC
>JADGRS010000373.1 GCA_017880705.1 Burkholderiales bacterium | reverse complement strand
GGCAGGAGCTCCGCGGCGGCGGCCACGTAGGGCGGCGCATCGGGAACCCGCGCGCCGCGAAACGCCTCGAGCTCGAGGCGGTTCACCTCGAGGCGCTGCAGCCACGACTCGGAGCGCTCGCCGTGGCCGTAGCCCTGCCAGTCGGCGAAGCCGATCAGCGTGTCGCGCAGCTCCACGGTGGATTACTTCGGCTTCTGCAGCTTGCTCACGGCGAGCGGCTGCCCCGGCCCCTGGATGAGGTTGGACTTCGACACCGGCTGGTTCACGTCGGTGAGCTGGTAGTTGACATACGGGATGTCGACCCACTGCTGGAACGCGTAGCCCGGCTCGTGGCTGAACTGGAACGGGCCGCGCACGCCGTCGTACTTCATCGTCTGCAGCGCCTTCGTGATGGCCTTCGGGTCGGCGCTCTTCGCCTGCTTGATCGCGTCGGCGATGAGCAGCAGCGAATCGGCGGCCTGGAAGATGAGGCGGTTGGGCTCGTTCTTGGTGCGCTTGGTGTATTCGGCCGCGACGTCCTTGCCGACTTTCGGCATCGGCATCATCGGATGGTAGAGCCCGAACGACACCATGTACTTGCCGGCGTCCTTCACGTTCTGCCAGAAGTCGGGGTAGTCGGCGATGCCGGCGCCGTCGTAGGACCACGTCTTCGCGCTCGGCGCCACGCCCTGCTCGTAGAGCTGGTTCATCAGGATGTACGCCGCGGGCGGCAGCATGATGTTGACGACCATGTCAGGCGGATCGGCGCGCAAGGCCACCACCGCGGGCGTGAAGTCCTTCCCGGCGCGATCGAGCGTCTCGTACTTGAACTGCACGTTCGGCGCCTTCGCCTTGATGAACTCGGCCATGAGCTTCGCCTGGCCGATGCCGTAATCGGTGTTCTCGGCGAACGCGACGACGCGCTTCACGCCCATCGCGGCGATCGTCTCCGCCATCGCGGTCGAGACGCGCGTGTTGTAGTTGGATGGATTGAAGACCTCGGCGTAGCCCTTCTTGCGCACGTCGTCGGACCAGCAGTTGGTATTGACGTATGGCGTCTCGTAGCGATGCGCGACCTCGATCTCGGCGAGGCACACGGAGCTCTGGTGTCCGCCGGTGACGGCGACCACCTTGTCCTTGGTGATGAGCTTCTCGGTGGCGGCGCGGCCCTTCTCGGGAACGCCCTGGTTGTCCTCGTAGACGAGCTTGATCGGGCGGCCGAGAACGCCGCCCCGCGCGTTGATCATGTCCTTCATGATCTCGACGCCGTCCTTCACCTGGGTGCCCTGCACCACGGAGCCCGGCGGCGATTGCGCGATGCTCACGCCGATCGCGATGGGTTCCTGCGCCGAAGCGGAGCCGAAGCCCGCCGCCGCGACCAATGCCAACCATGGGATGCGCTTCATTTCGTCCTCCTTTTTCAAGGTTCGGGATATCGCCGGGCAGAGGGCGAATATAGCCCACCGCGACAGCCGTGAGAAAGCCCCGCAAAATCAATAGGGAATCGAGGATTTGTCCGGTATAATGCCTATCCAGGTGTAGTTCGGCGTCTCATCCGGTTGGCGCCGCCACCGATTCGCAGCTCAGTTCCGAGCATCGAATTCCCCGTAGTCAACATTTCGTCTGCCTGAACCGGTGTCGAAGGCCATGCCTTCGCGGGCCGATCATCAGGAGATAGTCATAAGCACGTCATTCGAAAGCCTCGGCTTGTTGCCCGAGCTGCTTCGCGCTGTAGCGGAGCAAGGTTACACAGAACCCACCCCCATCCAGTCGCAGGCCATTCCCATCGTCCTTTCGGGACGCGACCTGCTCGGCGCCGCGCAAACCGGCACCGGCAAGACCGCCGGCTTCACCCTACCCCTGCTGCAACGCCTCGCGCCGATGGCGACGAAGAGCTTCTCGCCCGCGTTGCATCCGGTGCGTTGCCTCATCCTCACGCCGACACGCGAGCTCGCGATCCAGGTGCACGAGAGCGTGAAGGGCTACGGCAAGCACATCTCGCTGCGCTCCTTCGTGGTCTACGGCGGCGTCAACATCAATCCGCAGATCGACGAGATGAAGCGCGGCGTCGAGATCCTCGTCGCGACTCCGGGGCGGCTCCTCGACCTCATCGGCCAGAAGGCCGTGAACCTCGGCAAGGTGCAGATCCTCGTCCTCGACGAAGCCGACCGCATGCTCGACATGGGATTCATCCCCGACATCAAGCGGATCATCGCGTTGATTCCCGCGACGCGGCAGACGCTGCTCTTCTCGGCGACCTTCTCCGAGGAAATCCGCAAGCTAGCCTCGCAGTTCCAGAAGGACCCGGCCAAGGTCGAGGTCGCGCGCCGCAACGAGCCGATCGCGCTCGTCACGCAGTACGTCCACATGATCGACGCGAACCGCAAGCGCGAGCTGCTCTCGCACCTCGTGAAGAAGAACAGCTGGGAGCAGGTGCTCGTCTTCTGCAAGACCAAGCACGGCGCCAACCGCCTCGCCTCGCAACTGCAGAAGGACGGCATCAACGCCGATGCCATCCACGGCAACAAGAGCCAGAACGCGCGCATCCGCGCGCTCGAGGATTTCAAGGAAGGCAAGGTGAAGGTGCTGGTCGCGACCGACATCGCCGCGCGCGGCCTCGACATCGAGGACCTTCCCCACGTGGTGAACTTCGACCTGCCGCACGTCCCCGAGGATTACGTGCACCGCATCGGCCGCACCGGCCGCGCGGGCCAGACCGGGGAGGCGCTCTCACTGGTCGGCTCCGAAGACCGCCCGTTGCTCGCCGCCATCGAAAGGCTCATCAACCGCAAGATCGAGGTGCGCCACGTCGACGGATTCGAAGCCGGAAGGACATCCTCCACGCAGCCCGTGGAGGCCCGTGACGAGCCCCGCGGGCGTGGGCAGGGGCGCAGGCCTTCCCCGCAGCCCGCATCGCAGGAGAAGCGCTCCAAACCCGCTGGGCAGGGCCGTGGCGGCGACGGACGCGGCAAGCCGCGCGGCGAGGGCCGTGGCGGCGAGGCGCGTCCTCCCCGTGGAGGCCGCGGCGAAAGCCGGCGCGAGGAGCGCGGACCGCGATACGCGAATGCGCCCGCGGCTCGCACTTCCGGCAATGCCGGCGGCATGGACTTCAACAAACCCTATGAGCCGTCGCCTTCGGCGAGCGCCGCGGCGCCGCCCGACGAGACGCCCGGCCGCAAGCGCCAGCCGCAGGCTGTCCCCGTACTTTTCCGCAAGAAGGCCGCGTGATATTCGGCGTTTGATCCCGGGGGCGCGCTGCGCTCCCTGGAGTAAAATCGCCTTCCACTCACCGCTTCCGGGACCCGCGCATCCGTCGCGGGCCTTCGTCCGTTCGACATGCGCGACGCCGCTCCCCAGGTCAACCTCAAGGACTACACGCCGCCCGCGTTCCTGATCTCGACGGTCGCGCTCGACGTCGACATCCTGCCCGCACAGGCGACGATCCACGCGACGCTCAAGTGCTCGCGCAATGCCGCGCGCAACGCGCCCCACGAACCGCTCGTCCTCGCGGGCGAGGGCCTCGAGCTCCTGTCCGTCTCGATCGAC
>JADGRS010000066.1 GCA_017880705.1 Burkholderiales bacterium | reverse complement strand
TCTGCACCACCACGAGCAGGAAAATGACTATCCAGGTGCGGAGTCCGGCGGAGGACCGGGCTCGCGAATGAGACGGTCGGCAGCAAGAGCGCAAGGAGCAGGGCGGCCAGTCGTCGCATGACATTTGACTCCACGTAAGTGCACCAGTCTGGGGACAGAAAGCGTCCGCGTCAACGAGACCGGCATTCAGCCGTGGGGAACACCCCGCGTGTTCACGTAGAGCCCATAGAGCCCGTGGCTCGCCGCCATGAAGAGGCGATTGCCCTTGGCGCCGCCGAAGCAGACGTTGGCGCAGCGCTCCGGCAGGTGAATGTGTCCCAGCGGCTCGCCCGCCGGCGAGAACACGCGAACGCCATCGAGCTCATGCGTTCCCATTCCCCAGCCACACCAGCGGTTGCCCTCGACGTCGCAACGCAATCCGTCGGGCGTGCCCGGGCCCGCGTCGACCGCGACCCTCGAGGCCCCGAGCCGCATGCCGTCGACCACGTCGAACGAGTGGATGAGGCGCGGCGCCACGCCGCACTCGACGATATAGAGCATCTTCTCGTCGGGAGAGAACGCGAGGCCGTTGGGAAGCGCGATGTCGCCCGCGACCACGGTGACGGCGCCGCTCGATGCGTCGACGCGATAGACGTTCGTCGCGAGCTCGGGCGCCGCGCGATGGCCCTCGTAGTCGGAGAGGATGCCGAAGGTGGGGTCGGTGAACCAGATGGAGCCGTCGGATTTCACCACGACGTCGTTCGGGGAGTTGAGGCGCTTGCCCTGGAAGCGCTCGGCGATCACCGTGAGGGTGCCGTCGTGCTCGGTGCGCGTGACGCGCCGCGCGCCATGCTCGCAGGTGACGAGCCGCCCCTGGCGATCGCGTGTGTTGCCGTTCGCGTATCCCGAGGGCTTGCGGAAGACGCCCACCGCGCCCGCCTCCTCGTCCCAGCGCAGCATGCGGTCGTTGGGGATGTCGCTCCAGACGAGCGTGCGCAAGTCGCCGAACCAGACGGGGCCCTCGGCCCATCGCGTTCCCGTCGCAAGCCGCTCGACGCTCGCGCTCTTCAGGCGCAGCCGCTCGAAGCGCGGATCGAGGACCTCGATCGCAGGATCGGGATAGCGCACAGCCGGCTGCCAGGACGCATCGGTCATGGGCTGCATCATCACACAGTCCGCGATGCCCGGCGACGGCGTCCATGTCATCATGCGACCGTCGAATTCGGGCAGCCCCACGAGGAGAAACCCATGAACCACCGCAGCCTCGGCGTGCTCGCGCTCGCCGCAATGCTCGCCATCGCCCCGCTTGCCGCGGCGCAAACCAAGCTCAAGTGGGCGCACGTGTACGAGACTTCCGAGCCGTACCACACGCAGGCGTTGTGGGCGGCCGAGGAGATCAAGAAGCGCACCAACGGCCGCTACGAGATCGACGTCTTTCCCGCCTCCACGCTGGGCAAGGAGACCGACCTCAACCAGGCATTGCCGCTCGGCACGGTCGACATCATCTACACGGGCACCGCCTTCGCGGGGCGCGCCTATCCGCCGATCTCGATCGCGGCGGGGCCCTTCATCTTCCGCGACTACGACCATTGGCAGAAATTCCGCAACGGGCCGGTCTTCAAGGATCTCGCGAAGGGGTACGAGGAGAAGACGGGCGGGGCGAAGATCCTGGGATACACGTACTACGGGCTGCGCCACCTCACGGCGAACAAGATGGTGACCAAGCCCGAGGACATGAAGGGCATGAAGCTGCGCGTGCCGGACGCGCCGCTCTTCGTGATGTTCCCGCGCGCCGTGGGCGCCAATCCGACGCCGATCGCGTTCGCCGAGGTGTACCTCGCGCTGCAGAACGGCACCGTCGACGCGCAGGAAAATCCGCTGCCCACGATCGACGCGAAGAAGTTCTACGAGGTGCAGAAGTACATCATCCTCACCGGCCACATCACCGAGTCGCTGGTGACGATCATGGGGGCGGGCACTTGGGCGAAGCTCAACGACGCGGACCGCAAGATCTTCTCGGAAGTCCTGTGGGAGGCCTCTTCGCGCGCCACCCAGGAGATCTACGACGCCGAGAACCGCCTCGTCACGGACTTCGAGAAGCGCGGCAAGACCGTGGTGAAGGTCGATCGCCGGCCCTTCATGCAGGCGGTGCAGAAGGCGGTGACCTCGCCCGACGCGCCGTGGCCGCGGGAGCTCTATGACCGAGTGGAGGCGATCAGGTAAACCGCGCGGCGTGGTAATTTACGCGGGAATCATCATCGGAAGGGGGACCCCATGCGCTGGATCGCGATCGCGTTCTGGATGCTGGCCGGGGCTTCGATTCCCGCGTTCGCCCAGGATTCGAAGGCATGGCTCGAGTCGCAGGGCCTGGAGGCGGTGGACTCGAAGAGCTTCAACGAGTTCGAGGCGGTCGTGGCGCGTCCCAAGGGCGGCGGCGAGCAGCATGCGCTCATCTTCGGCAAGGGCGGCAAGCCTGCGTGGCAGTCGAATCCCAAGGAGACCGATCCCGGGTCCAAGTGGACCATCCAGTCGATCGGCCGCGACCTCGCGGGCAACGGCCAGCCCACGGTGCATTTTTCGAGCAACACGGGCGGGGCGAATTGCTGCACCACGCATCACGTCTACCAGCTGAAGCCGCAGGTGAAGCGCCTCGCCGTCTATTCGGCGGGCAGCATGGGCGGCGGGGATTTCATCGAGGTGCCGGGGCGCAAGGCTCCGGTGATGGTGTCGGCGGACGATTCGTCGGCCAACGCGTTCGCGCCCTACGCGAACTCGTACTTTCCGCTGCTGATTCTCGAGGTCGGGCCCAAGGGCAGGCTGCAGTTCGCGCAGGACCTGATGCAGTCGCGCCTGCCGGGCCAGCCGCCGCCGGTGTGCTCGCAGGCGCTCGCGAGCGCGAATCCCTGGCTGAAGGAGCGTTGCGCCGAATATACGAGCTCGAGGCGCCAGGCGCGCACCGCGGAGATCAAGTCGCGTCTGAGCTCCATCAAGGCGAACCGCTCCGCCGACCAGCTGAAGTGGGAGAGCTACTTCGAGAACGGCGTGCTCGCCGGAGTTTCCGCGGAGATCAACCGCTACGCCTACACCGGGCACGGCGCCGCGGGCTTCAACTGGCTCGAGACCGTGTGGCCCGGCAACGACGCGGTGAAGGCGAAATTCGTCGCGACGTTGCGCCAGACCCAGGCGAAGAGCGTCTTCGCCGAAGACCTGAAGAGCATTGCCACGAACTAGGAAAGCTATTCGGCGGCCTCCGTGGCGGCGCGGCCGAGGAAGCGCGCGATGGTGTCGCCGGTCATGGGCCGCGCGAGGAGGAAGCCCTGGGCGCGGTGGCAGCCGAGGCGCTTCAGCTCTTCCAGCTGCTCTTCGGTCTCGACGCCTTCGGCGATCACGTCCACGCCGAGGCTTCGCGACATCGCGACGATCGCGGTGACGATCGCGGCGTCGTCGGGATCCACCGTGAGGTCGCGCACGAACGACTGGTCGATCTTCACCGTGTCGATCGGCAAGCGCTTCAGGTACGCGAGCCCGGAGTAGCCGGTTCCGAAATCGTCGATCGCGATGCCGACGCCGAGCGCCGCGACCTGGAAGAGCGCCTCGCGCGCCTCGCCCGCGCCCTCGATGATCACGCCCTCGGTCACCTCGAGCTCGATCAACGCGGGGTCGATGCCCGCTTCGACGATGAGGCCGCGCAGCCGCTCGACGAAGTTCGACCGCGAGAGCTGGTGCGCCGAGACGTTCACCGCGATGGTGAGCGGACGGCCTGGCGACTGCCAGCCGCGCGCCTGCAGCAGCGCCTCGCGCAGCACCCACTCTCCGAGGGGAATGATGATCCCCGACTCCTCCGCGGTCGCGATGAACTCCCCGGGCGCCACTACAGTGCCTCCCGGCGGGTACCAGCGCAGCAGCGCCTCGAAGCCGGTGACCGAGCGATCGCGAAGGTCGTAGAGCGGCTGGTAGTGAAGCTGGAACTCGTTGTTCTCGAGCCCGCGGCGCAACGAGGTCTCGAGCGTAAGGCGCTGCTGCGCCTGGACATTCATGTGCGGCGTGAAGAACTGGTGGTTCGCGCGCCCCGAATCCTTGGCGTGGTACATCGCGGTGTCGGCGTTGCGCATCAGGGTCTCGGCATCGGAGCCGTCGGCGGGATAGAGGCTGATGCCGATCGATGCGGCGACGTGGAGGTCGTTGCCGTGCAGGTGAAAGGCCGCGGAGAGCACCTCGAGAATCTTGGACGCCACGGCGGAGGCGTCGGAGGCCGCGCCGATGCCGGGGATCACGATCACGAACTCGTCGCCGCCCACGCGCGAGACCGTGTCGCCCTCGCGCACGCACACGAGGATGCGGCTCGCGACCGATTGCAGCAGCCGGTCGCCGAGCTGGTGGCCGAGGGAGTCGTTGATGGTCTTGAACCGGTCCAGGTCGAGAAAAAGGACCGCGAGCTGCGAGCCGGTGCGATGCGCCTGCGCGATCGCCTGCTGGATGCGGTCGCGCAGGAGCACGCGGTTGGGCAATCCCGTGAGCGCGTCATGGTGCGCCATGTGCGCGATGCGCTGCTCGGCGAGCTTGCGCTCGGTGATGTTCATCGCCACGCCGATCACGCGCTGCGCGCGCCCGTCGGAGCCGCGATGCACCTGGCCGCGGTTGGTCACCCAATGCACCGATCCGTCGGGCCACACGACGCGATAGTCCACCTGGAAATCGTCGCCCTGCCGGACCGAGTAGCGCATGGTCGCGTCGAAAAGCTCGCGATCCTCGGGGTGCAGGCGCTCCTTCAGCACGCGGTAGTCGACGAGCGGGCTTTCCTCGGGGCGCCCGAAGAGCGCGTTCAGCCCGTCGGAATAGGTGAAGCGGTCGGTGTCGCATTCCCAGTACCACATGCCGAGCTGCGCCGCGTCCATCGCGAGGCGCAGGTGCGCTTCGCTCTCGCGCAGCGCCGCCTCGGCCTGCTTGCGGCGCGAAATGTCGATGACGGTGCTGATCGTGCCATTCACGTACCCTTCGGCGTCGTGCACGGGCGCAAGCGTCACGGTCGCGTCGACGAGGTGGCCGTCGCGATGAAGACGCTGGGTGTCCTCGACCCACACGATCTCGCCCGCCTGCGCGCGCTCGCGCTGCGCGCGCGAGTCTTCGCTCAGCGAATCCGGGACCACCGGAAGAGGCTTGTTCAGGACGTCGGCCTCGCTCCAACCGAAGATGCGCTCCGCCGCGGGGTTCCACATGCGCACGATGTTGGCGGCGTCGCAAGCGATGATCGCGACCGGAGCCGCCAGGATCACGGCGCGCAGGCGCTCCTCGCTCGCCCGCGTGTCGCCTTCGAGCTTCTTGCGCTCGGTGATGTCCACCAGCACGCCCACGAGCCCGGCGATCTCGCCGGCGGCGTCGACGAAGGTGGCCTTGCTCACCAGCACGTCGCGCGAGCCGTCCCGGGAATGGACGACGCTCGCCTCGTACGCCTGGTTTCCAGGCTTGTCGAGGAGCGCCTGGTCCGCGATGAGCGCCCGCTCCGCGGCATCGGGAGGACGCACTTCGCGCACGGTGCGCCCGATGATCTCCGCGCGCGGCATCCCCGTGTATTCCTCGAACGCGCGGTTGCATCCCAAATAGCGGCCCTCGCGATCCTTGTAGTAGACCGGGTTGGGGATCGCCTCGATGAGCTGCTGGGTGAACGAGAGCTGCGTGCGCAGCTCGCCGGTCGCACTGGCGGCGAGCGCGACGGCATCGCTTCGGCCGCGGGCGATCGCGTAGAGAATGCCGAAGAGGAGGAGCGAGATCGCGATTCCGACGAGAAGCGCGAGGAGCGGCAGCGGCCGAAGCCACGGATTGAGCGCGGGCTCGTCCTCGAATTGGACCTGCCACTGCCGTCCCGCCACGACGATCGGCTTGACGACCGAGCTCTGCCAATGCAGCCAGCCCGGAGGCGGGTCGCGCGTACCGAGGGCCGTGCGGTAAAAGAGCGTCTCGTCGGACGCGTTCCAGGCGGTGCTCCCCGCCGCGCCCACGTCGTGGATCCGCATGCGAAGGCCGTCCAGGATCGGATGGGTCAGCACGTCGGCGAGCACGTCGTCGATGCGCATCGCCACGTCCATGAATCCGCGCAGGGATTCGCGTCGCTCGTCGAGGGTAGCAGGTGTGGGAACGCGGTACACGGGCAGGTAGATCACAAGGCCGTAGCTCGAGCCCGTCTCGTCGGCGAGGCGATAGCGGCTGGTCGCGGTCGCTTCTCCCGTGTCGCGGGCGTGGGTCGCGGCGGCCTTTGCGACGGGGCGCGTGGTGATGTCGAGCCCGAAGAGCGTGTCGTCGCGCGGGCGCGGCTCGATGTACTCGATCGACCAGTATTCGTCGCGGACGCCTGGCGGACGGATGTCGAACGCCGGATAGCCCTCGGGGACAACGGTGCGGTCGTTGCGCACCGCCTCCACGTATTCGTCGCGCCGCGCGGCGGGGACACGGCGGTTGAACACAATCGCCTTCAGGCCCGGGAAGCGCTTGCCGAGCTCGAGGGCGTCGACGTAGCGGTGGAATTCGGCGCGTGAAACCGTGACATCGTGGTAGGCGAGCGCGCCGAGGCCCTGGAGCAGATCGACGTAGCGCTCGATGCGGCGCTCGAGGAGGTTCGTCGCGAGGTTCGCGCGGGTCTCGAGCTCGGCCGCCGAGGCACGCCCGACCTCGCGGCCCGCCACGAACCACGCGAAAAGCGTCGCCGCCACGCCGCACGCGAGCGCGGCGAGGGCGAGGTTGTGGGGGCGAAGATAGGTCTTCATTCGTTTCGGGGGGTGCGCCACGCTAGAATAGCGGCTTTTGCCGAATCACCCTCCCGGAACCCTCGTGTCACTGATCGTCCAGAAGTACGGCGGGACCTCCATGGGCAGCCCCGAGCGCATCCGCGAAGTGGCGCGCCGCGTCGCGCGCTTCGCGAAGGAGGGCCACCAGCTCGTGATCGTTCCTTCGGCCATGGCCGGCGAGACCAACCGCCTCCTCGGCCTCGCCCGGGAATTGAACCCCGATCCGGATCCGCGCGAGCTCGACGTCATCGCCTCGACCGGCGAGCAGGTCTCGATCGGACTGCTCGCGCTCGCGCTGCAGGCGATCGGCCTCAAGGCGAAGAGCTATACCGGCTGGCAGGTGCCGATCGTGACGGACACGGCCCACTCGAAGGCGCGCATCCTCGGCATCGAGGAGCGCAAGATCCGCCAGGACCTCGAGGCCGGCCACGTCGTCATCGTCGCGGGCTTCCAGGGCATCGACGACGAGAACAACATCACGACGCTGGGGCGTGGCGGCTCGGACACCACCGGGGTCGCGCTCGCCGCGGCGCTGAAGGCCGACGAGTGCCAGATCTACACCGACGTGGACGGCGTCTACACGACGGATCCGCGCATCGTTCCGGAGGCGCGGCGCCTGGACACCGTGACGTTCGAGGAGATGCTCGAGCTCGCCTCGCTCGGGTCGAAGGTGCTGCAGATCCGCGCGGTTGAATTCGCGGGCAAGTACAAGGTGAAGCTGCGCGTGCTGTCGTCGTTCACCGATGTCGGCTCCACCGACATGGGCACGCTCATCACGTTCGAGGAAGACGAGAACATGGAACAAGCCATCATTTCCGGCATCGCGTTCAACCGCGACGAAGCCAAGATCACGGTGCTCGGCGTGCCCGACCGGCCCGGCATCGCGTTCGCGATCCTCGGCCCCATCGCCGAGGCCAACATCGACGTCGACATCATCCTGCAGAACGCGTCGTCGGAAGGCCTCACCGACTTCTCCTTCACCGTGCACAGGAACGAGTTCAAGCGCGCGATGCAGATCCTGGAGACGAAGGTGAAGCCCGCTATCGAGGCGAAGGGCGTGGTGGGCGACGAGCGCATCGCCAAGGTGTCGCTCGTCGGGATCGGCATGCGCACCCACGCGGGCATCGCCTCGAAGATGTTCGGCGCGCTCGCGAACGAAGGCATCAACATCCAGATGATCTCGACGTCGGAGATCAAGACTTCGGTGGTCGTGGACGAGAAGTACATGGAGCTCGCGGTGCGCGTGCTGCATCGCGTCTTCGAGCTCGACAAGGCTCCGGCCCAGGAGAAGATGAAACCGTGAACGATTCGTACCTGACACGCATTTTTATTTCGTACCTGACACCAATTCTCATGACGGCCTCCTTCGTGGCGAGCGCACAGCAAGGCGACGACCCGTACCTGTGGCTGGAGGACGTGACCGGCGCGAAGGCCATGGAGTGGGTGGCGAAGGAGAACGCGCGCAGCAAGGCCGAGCTCGAGGCGCGGCCGGAATTCAAGGCGCTGCACGAGCGGCTCCTCGCGATCTACAACTCGCGCGAGCGCATCCCGGCGGCGCAGAAGCGCGGCGAGTGGCTCTACAACTTCTGGCAGGACGAGGCGAATCCGCGCGGGCTCTGGCGCCGCACGACAATGGACGAGTACCGCAAGAAGGACCCGGCCTGGGAGACGGTCCTCGACGTGGGCAAGGTGGGCGCCGACGAGAACGTGAACTGGGTGTTCAAGGGCGCGGACTGCCTCTATCCGGACTACCGGCGATGCATGGTCTCGCTCTCGCGCGGCGGCGCGGATGCGGTCGAGGTGCGCGAGTTCGACGTCGAGGACAAGCAATTCGTGATGGGCGGCTTCGTGCTGCCCGAATCGAAGGGCGATGTCGATTGGCGCGACGGCGACACGCTCTACATCGCCCGCGATTTCGGCCCCGGCACGCTCACGCAGTCCGGTTATCCGCGCATCGTGAAGGAGTGGCGGCGCGGCACGGCGCTTGCCGAGGCGAAGACCATCTTCGAAGGCAAGGAGAGCGACGTCGGCACGTCGGCCTACGTCGTGAACGAGAAGGACCGCCGCTACGAGATGCTGCATCGCGCCATCACCTTCTGGGAGGGCGAGGACTTCATCCTCGCCGGCGGGAAGTGGGTGCTCCTCGACACGCCGCGGGACGCAGCCGTCGCGGTCGCGAACCATCGGCTGCTGGTGCGGCTGAAGACCGACTGGAAGCTCCCCGGCGCGACCTACAAGGCGGGAGCGCTCGTCGCCACGGACCTCGACAAGTTCCTCGCGGGCGGGCGCTCGTTCGCCGCGATCTTCGAGCCCACCGAGCGCGTGGCACTGCAAAGCTTCGCGATCACGCGCGACGTGATCGTGCTCGACCTCCTCGACAACGTGAAGAGCCGCATCGTCGAGGTGCGCTACGGCGCCGGCAAGTGGGTCGCGACGGACGTCACGGTGCCGCCTTCCTCGGCGATCGGCGTGTCGGCCCTGGACCGCAACGACAGCAACGACTATTGGATGACGGTCACGAGCTTCGTCGAGCCGACGACGCTGTACCTCGCCACGCCCGGCAACGGGGCGCGCGAGAAGATGAAATCGCTTCCCGCGTTCTTCGACGCGAAGGGCCTCACGACGCGCCAGTTCGAGGCGACGTCGAAGGACGGCACCAGGATCCCGTACTTCGTCGTGATGCGCGCGGGCACGAAGCTCGACGGCTCCAATCCCACGATCCTCTACGGATACGGCGGCTACGAGATCTCGATGTTGCCGAGCTACAGCGGCACCATCGGCGCGGCGTGGCTCGAGAAGGGCGGCGTCTGGGTGCTCTCCAACATTCGCGGCGGCGGCGAGTTCGGTCCCGCCTGGCATACCACCGCGATTCGCGAAGGGCGCCACAAGACCCACGATGATTTCATCGCGGTGGCCGAGGACGTCATCAAGCGCGGCATCACGTCTTCGAAGCACCTCGGCATCATGGGCGGCAGCCAGGGCGGCCTTCTCGTCGGCGCCGCGTTCACGCAGCGCCCCGATCTCTACAGGGCGGTCGTGTGCCAAGTGCCGCTCCTCGACATGCGGCGTTTCAACAAGCTTCTCGCGGGCGCCTCATGGCAGGGCGAGTATGGCAATCCCGACGTTCCCGCGGACTGGGAGTTCATCTCGAAGTATTCGCCCTACCAGAACGTCGTGAAGGAGAAGAAGTATCCGCGCGTGCTCTTCTACACGTCGACCCGCGACGATCGCGTGCACCCGGGCCATGCGCGCAAGATGGTCGCGAAGATGGAAGAGCAAGGGCACGACGTCCTGTACTACGAGAACACCGAAGGCGGCCACGCCGCGGGCTCGACGCCCGCGCAGCAGGCCTTCATGTGGGCCCTCACGTATACGTACTTCCTCAACGAGCTTCGCTGACGGAAATTGGTGTCAGGTACGATTTTCGGATGCACCGGCGCGCCGGTCCTCCCCGCCGAAATTCGTACCTGACACCAATTTCCTCACTCGCCTGACGCGTTGCCGCCGCGGCGAGGATCGGCGGCGCCGATCCAGCCGTTGCCGACGCGCTTGATGTAGCCGGCGCCGGACAGAAGCGGCTCGATCACGACCTGGTGGCCGCGCGCGCGCAGGTCGTCGGCGAGGCGCGCGGCCCCGGTGCCTTTCTCGACGAGGATCTTGCCGGGATCGGCCGTCGAGAAGTGTCCTCGTGCCGCGGCGCGCGCGGGCGTGGCGCCGTTCGCGAGGATCTCGATCCATCCCTGGCTCACGTAATCGGGAATGCGCCCGCCGCCCGCGGAGCCGCCCGCCGCGATCGGGGCGCCGCTTGCGTCGAACACGATCGTCGGCGCCATCGAGGTGATCGGACGCTTGCGCGGAGCCATCGCGTTCACCATCGATTCGCCGGGACGCGGCGGCGCGGAGAAGTTGACGAGCGCGTCGTTCAGCACGAATCCGTCCACCATGACGCGCGCGCCGAACCCGAGGTTGATGGTGGCGGTCATGGC
>JADGRS010000372.1 GCA_017880705.1 Burkholderiales bacterium | reverse complement strand
TCTTCCAGTCGATCGGATGGCGCGTGGGCGCCTCGAGACTGCCTTCGCGCTGGGCCATCAAATCAATCGGTGAGCTGGTCCAGCGCCTTCTGGAAGCGGTTGGCGTGCGAGCGCTCGGCCTTGGCGAGGGTCTCGAACCAGTCCGCGATTTCATCGAAGCCTTCCGTGCGCGCCGCCTTGGCCATGCCCGGGTACATGTCGGTGTACTCGTGGGTCTCGCCCGCGATCGCGGCCTTCAGGTTCTGGCGCGAGCTGCCGATGGGCAGGTCGGTCGCCGGGTCACCCACCGCGGCGAGGTAGTCGAGGTGGCCGTGCGCGTGGCCGGTCTCGCCTTCGGCGGTCGAGCGGAAGATCGCCGAGACGTCGTTCTGGCCTTCGACGTCGGCCTTGTTCGCGAAATAAAGGTAACGGCGATTCGCCTGCGATTCACCGGCGAACGCGGCTTTCAGGTTGTCGTGGGTCTTCGTGCCTTTGAGTGGCTTCATGAGTGCCTCCAGGGTGGAAATCGTGCGGAACTGCAACGATGCGGCTTTTGCCATTCGAGAATATTGCGCGCGCGCAACTATCGTCCAATTGATTGTTCCGATGCGCGCGATTGGGGATGCCTATCGTGCTCCGCGCAGCCGCTTCAGGCTGGCGCGGAACGCCGTCGCGGCGGCCTCCTGTTGCGCATGCACGCCCTGGGACACGACCGCCGTGCCGCCGACCATGACATCGCGCACCCGGTTCGAATTGCCGGAAAAGAGCGCGACCCCGAGCGTGGCCGCGGCGTCGAGTCCCTCGAAGTCGAGATCGGACCCGTCGAGCACGACGAGATCCGCGCGCCGTCCCACCGCGATCGCTCCCGCCGGATGGCCGGTCGACTGCGCGCCCCCGCGGGCCGCGCCGAGCCACAGGTTCGCGGCGACGTCCGGCGCGTCCTCGTCGGCGATCACGTTGCGCACGCGATGGCGCAGGCGCTGGCTGTACTCGAGCGCCCGCAACTCTTCGAAGGGACTCACCGAGACGTGGCTGTCGCCGCCGATCGACCACGGCCCGCGTGTCTCGAACCACGGCACGAACTCGAAGATGCCGTCGCCGAGGTTGGCTTCCGTCATCGGGCAGAGGCCCACGCAGGCGCCCGTCGCGCCCAGGGCGCGCGTTTCGATCCGCGTGAGGTGCGTCGCGTGGATGAAGCACCACCGATCGTCGACCTCCACGAGGTCGTTGATCCAGGCCAGGGGCGTCGTGCCGTGGGTCTCGATGCACTCGGTCACCTCGCCGACCTGCTCCGACACATGCATGTGCATCGGCATCGTCGCATCGAAGCGCCGCGCCGCGTCGACCAGCTCGGTGAGCATGAGCGCATCCACGGCGCGCACCGAATGAGGCGCCACGCCGAGCCGAAGCCGCGGATTGGGAAGGTGGAAGGCGGCGAGCTCGCGCAGGAGCTCGATCACGAACGCGGGGTCGCCTTCGAAACGGCGCTGGGCGCTCGAAAGCACCTTGTGGCCAAAGCCGCCGTGGGCGTAGAGCACCGGCAGCAGCGTGAGCGCGATGCCTGCGTCCTCGGCGGCCGAAACGATGCGGTTCGCCATCTCGGGGCGGTCTTCGTAGTGGCGCCCGTCGCGATCGTTGTGCAGGTAGTGGAATTCGGCGACCGTCGTATAGCCGTGCCGCAGCATCTCGATATAGAGATGCCTCGCGATCGCCTCGACATCCTCGGGCTCGAGGCGCATGACGAGGCGGTACATCTCCTCGCGCCACGTCCAGAAATCGTCGGTCGGATGGCCGCGGAATTCCGCGAGTCCCGCCATGGCGCGCTGGAACGCGTGGGAATGCACATTGGGGATGCCGGGAAGGACGGGCCCCGCGGCGCGCGCGTGCTTGCCGGGTTCGCCGCCGGGCTCGACCCGCGAGATGATTCCGGCCGCGTCCCATTCGACAAGGACGTCGCGCGCCCAGCCGGAAGCGAGCAGCGCGTCGGAGGCGAAGAGTGAGCCCATGAAGTTCTCTATGATACCGGCATGACTCGAACCCTCCTCGTGAACGCGCGGATCGCGACGATGCGCGGCGGACGCTATTCGATCATCGACGACGCGGCGATGCGCATGCAGGACGGGCGTATCGAGTGGATCGGACCGGCGCGAAGCCTCGCTCCGCGGCCCGGCGGCGGCGGCGAAGAGGCGTTCGACGCACAAGGGGCGCTCGTGACCCCGGGTCTCGTCGATTGCCACACGCACCTTGTCTACGCGGGCGACCGCGCCGCGGACTTCGAGATGCGGCTTGCGGGGGCGAGCTATGCGGACATCGCGAGGGCGGGCGGCGGAATCGTCTCCACCGTGAAGGCCACGCGCGCCGCGAGCAACGCGGAGCTTCGCGCCGTCTCGGCGAAGCGCCTCGAGGCGCTCATGGCCGAGGGGGTGACGACGGTCGAGATCAAGTCGGGATACGGGCTCGACGTCGAGAACGAGCTGCGCTGCCTGCGAATCGCGAGGAGCCTCGCCGCGGACCATCGCGTCTCCATCTGCACGACACTCCTCGGGGCGCACGCGCTGCCGCCGGAATTCGCCGGCCGGGCGGACGACTACATCGACGCGGTGTGCACGCAGATGATCCCGCGCGCCGCCGCCGAAGGGCTCGCAAGCGCGGTCGACGCGTTCTGCGAGACGATCGCATTCAGCAATGCCCAGGTTCGCCGCGTCTTCGAGGCGGCGCGCGCGCACGGCCTCGCAGTCAAGCTTCACGCCGACCAGCTCTCCGACTCCGGCGGCGCCTCGCTCGCGGCGCAGTTCGGCGCGCTATCCGCCGACCATCTCGAGCACGCGGGCGAGGAAGGGGTCGCCTCGCTCGCCGCCGCGGCAACGGTCGCCGTCCTATTGCCGGGCGCCTACTACTTTCTGCGCGAAACGAAAGCGCCCCCGGTGGAGCTCCTGCGCGAGCACGGCGTGCCGATGGCCATCGCGACCGATTGCAATCCGGGAACGTCGCCCTCGACGTCGCTTCTGACCATGATGAACATGGCCTGCACATTGTTCCGCCTCACGCCCGAGGAAGCGCTCGCCGGCGCCACCTGCCACGGGGCCGCGGCCCTCGGGCTTCACGACCGCGGCACGCTCGAGGTCGGCAAGAGGGCCGACTTCGCGGTGTGGGACGTCGAGAGCCCGGCACACCTCGCGTGGCAGATCGCGGGCCTTCGCCCCAGCGTCATCTTCTTCGACGGCAAGCGACGTTCCTGATAAGTCGAGACCACGGAAACATCCGCAAGCGCGAGCGTGGGATTCAAGGGGTATCCACCGCGCGCACCCGGGGGTGCGATCACCCCCGAGTGAGGGCGGGGAAAAGTTCGACCCGGGCGGCAGTGACGCACCAGCGGAGAGCGGCAGCGAACAAGTGGCGGAAGCATCACATTTCACAACTACCTCGGCGCCCTCTCGAACTTTTCCCCAAGCCCTACTCGGTGTTTCAAGGTCGAGCGGCTTCAACGAGTCGAGCTAATCGCACTGGCACGGCACTGCTCAGAATATCAACAGCCTTTGCGCGCCCCCTGGCGT
>JADGRS010000065.1 GCA_017880705.1 Burkholderiales bacterium | reverse complement strand
GCGCGTCTGCCACGTGACCGTGCGCTCCTCGGAGCCGTCGATCTGCTGGGGCTTCAGCGTCCCGAGGAACGCGATGGTCTTGCGCAGCCGCTCGATCAGCTCCGCGAAGGTCGTCTCGTTGTCCTCGAGTGCGGGAGGCTCGACCTGCGCGAGGCGCGCGGCGCCGCCTTTGGAGATGTCGGAAGCGATCTGCACCTGCTTCGAGAGCGGGAACATGTCGGGATAGAGCCGGCTCGCCACGAGCACGGCGGGATCGATCTTCTTCGCCTCGGCGTGCGCCGCGCCCTTCTCGAGGATCGCGATGAGATTGGCGAGGGAGCGCTGGATCACCGGCACCGTGGCTTGATACATCGAAATGGTCATGTTGCTTTCTCCTGTTTGAGCGCGGCGAAGCCGGCGAGCTTGTCTCGCAAGTGTACGTCGATCGGGATGCCGTCACGGCGATGGCGCTCGAGCCGGTCCAGCTCGATCTCGCCGGGAAGCAGGATGGGCCGCGCCGCGTCGGCGAGCGGCGTCGCGCGAATGAGGCCCGCGAAGTCGTCGACGCGCGCGGCGAGCCAGCTCGCGTCGCCCAGCCGCGCGGTGTCGATGAGGAAGAAGAAGTGGCCGAGATCCTGCGGCTCCTCGGGAACGTCGATCCACGATTGCACGTGCGTGAGGTAGGCCGCGCCCGACAGCACGCCCGCGAAAAGATCGACGATGAGCGCGAGGCCGTAGCCCTTGTAGCCACCGATCGGCAGGAGGAAGCCGTCGAGCGCGGCCTTCGGATCGCGGGTCGGCTTCCCTTCCTTGTCCGTGGCCCACGTCTCGGGAATCGGCTGCCCGGCCTTCAGCGCATCGCGGATCTTCGCGCGCGCGACCACGCTCGACGCCATGTCGAGGATGATCGGGCGAGCGCCGGGGTTGGGGATGCCGAATCCGATGGGGCTGTTGCCTACGCGCGCTTCGCGTCCGCCCGTGGGCGCGATGGTCGGCGTCGAGTTGCTGCCGATGATGCTCGCGAACCCGGCCTGCGCCGCGAGATAGCTGTACGGGGCGATGGGGCCGAAGTGATTGCTGCTCCTCGCGAAGACGATCCCGGTGCCGGATTCGCGCGCCATCGCCATGGCGGCCTGCAACGCGCGATAACCCACGAGCGTTCCCACGCCGTTGTCGCCGTCGAGCCTCGCGATCGTCGCCGCGACCTTCTCGACGCGAATGTCGGGGCGCGGGTTGATGCCGCCGAGCTGGAGGCGCTCGCCGTAGGATTCGAGCCGGCTCACGCCGTGGGTGGTGATGCCGAAGAGATCGCCCAGGACGAGGATGCGCGCGGCATCGCGTGCGTCGTCGCTCGAAAGCCCCAGCCCCTCGAGCGCGCCCGCGGCGAGCGCGAGGAGCTCTTCTTCCGTGATCGTCAGCAAGGACGCATCGCTAGTCGGCCTTGATGTTGGCGGCGCGGATCACCTTGCCCCAGGTCTCGGTTTCCTTGCGGATGTACGCGGCGAGCTCCTCGCGCGTGCCCGGGTGGGGCTCGAGCCCGTGCTGCAGCAACTGCTCGCGAATGTCCGGGGTGTTGAGCACCTTCACGAGCTCCGCGTTCAGGCGATCGAGGATCTCGGGGGGCGTCTTGCCCGGCGCCACGAATGCATACCAGTTCGAGGCCTCGAAGCCGGGGAATCCCGACTCGGCGACGGTCGGCACGTCCGGAAGCACGGGCGATCGCGCGGCGCCCGTGGAGGCGAGCGGCCGCAGCTTCCCCGACTGGATGTACGGAAGCGCGGTGGAAGGCGGCGACCAGTACGATGCGAGCCTTCCGCCGAGGATGTCGGGCATCGCGGCGCCTCCGCCCTTGTAGGGAACGTGCGTGAGGTCGATCTTCGCGCGTTGCTTGAGAAGCTCGCCCGCCATGTGCGCGGCCGATCCCACGCCGGTCGAGCCGTATGCGAGCGTGCCGGGCTTCTCGCGCGCGAGGGCGACGAATTCCTGCAGCGTCTTCGCGGGCACCGACGGGTTCACGACGAGGATGTTCGGGAACATCACGCCCATCGTGAGCGGCGCGAGGTCCTTCTGCGGATCGTAGGGCAGGTCTTTCACCAGGTGCGGCGCGACCGCGAGCGGGCCTACCGAGCCCAGGAGGATCGTGTAGCCATCGGGCGCCGCATTCGCGACCTGCTGGTGCGCGATGTTGCCGCCCGCGCCGGCGCGATTGTCCACGACCACCGAGACTCCGAGGTTCTCGGAGAGCTTCCGCGCGATGATGCGCGCCGCGGTATCGGTCGCGCCGCCCGCGGCGAAGCCGACCACGATGGTGATGGGCCGCGAAGGAAAATGGCCTTGCGCGGCGGCGCCGCCCGCGAGGGCGAGGAGTGCCGCGAACGCGGCGCACAGCAAGGTTCTCGCTTTCATCGGGGCCTCCGGTCGTTGAAGTGGCCCACATTGTGACAAATGCCGGAGGGGATTACCGGCGGGTCGCGAAAAGGCCCGCATACCTCGCGGTCACGGCCTCCCGCCGCGAAAGCCTAGAATCCCAAGAATGCGTGTCAGGTACGATTTTCCAATTCGTACCTGACACGCATTCTTGGACAGGAGAGATGCCATGGTCGGAAAGACTGCTATTCGCGCGAGCCTCGCCTGCGCCGCGGTTGCGCTCGGCGCGTGCGCCATGACTCCAGCCGCGGAATGGGATGGCGCGAAGCTGCGCGTCGTTTCGGATCAGGCCATCCCGGGCTTCGTGTTCCCCGAATCGGTCGGATGCGACATCGCCGCGAAGGTCCTGTACGTGGGCAACTTCGGCGGCACGGAGCTCAAGCCCGGCGAGAAGGACGGCAAGGGATTCATCAGCAAGGTGGGTCTCGACGGAAAGATGATCGAGCAGCGCTTCCTGCCGGCCCACGGCGAAGTCTTCAACAAGCCGAAGGGCATATGGATCCGCGGAACGCGCTTGTGGTTCACCGACATCGACGGCGTGTGGGAATTCGACACCGTGACGCGCAAGGGCCGAAAGCTCGCCCTTCCCGGCGCGCAGTTCGCGAACGATCCTGCCATCAGCGGCGGCGCGCTCTACGTGAGCGACAACCGCGCCGACAAGCTCTTCCGCGTGGAGCCCGCGGACTTCCTCGATGCGGCGGCCGAGCCGAAGGTGACGACGGTCTGGTCCGGCAAGTCGATCCAGCCCAATGGCCTCTACCCTTCGCGGGACGGCTCTCTCCTCATGGTCGGATTCATGTCGCCGACGGACCCGCGTGGAATCTACTCGATGGGCCCCGGCGACTCCGTGAAGACGCTCACCCCGATGATCGGGCAGCTCGACGGTCTCTACGAGATGCGCGACGGCACGCTGCTCGCCACCGACTGGAAGACGGGTTCCCTCTTCCGCTGGAACGCCAAGGATGGAATGGTCCAGCTCGCGGCGGGCTTCAAGGGCCCCGCGGATTTCTGCGTGATGCCGGAGGGCGACGGCCTCACGGTTTACGCGCCCGACCTCGTGAAGAGCGAGATCCGGATCCTGAAGCTCGCGTTCTAGCCGGAAGTCTTGCGATTTGTAAGCGATTGCAACACCTCCGCGGTGCCGGGGACCTTTGCCACATAATGCTAACCATCTCAAGCCCTTGATTCCCTTCCATTGAATCGCCGCCGCGCAATTCTTTCTCTCGCCGCGCTCGCTCCGATCGTCGCGATCACGCGCACCGGGGCGCAAAGCCCCGCCCGCGTTCCGCGCGTGGCCCTCATCATGCTCAGCTCCCCCGCGCGGTTCCGCGGCCGCGAGGAGTCGTTCCGCAAGGCGATGGCGGATCTCGGATACGTCGACGGGCGCAACGTCCGCTACGAGTTGAACTCGTCGAACGGCCAGATCGAGCTGCTGCAGCAGCAGGCGCGCGATCTCGCCCAGGGCGGCGTGGACGTCGTGGTCTCCGCCTCGACGCTCACCACGCGCGTGTTGCGGGATTCCGGGGTGACCGCGCCCGTCGTCATGATCGCGGTGGACGATCCCGTCGCGAACGGCTTCGCGCGCAGCCTGGCGAGGCCGGGCTTGAACTTCACGGGCCTCACGGCGGATCCGGTCGAGCGCGCGCCGCGCCTCGTGGAGCTCCTGTCGCAGGCGGCGGGAAAGATGTCGCGCATCGCGGTGCTGATGAATCCCGAGAGCTCGACCTACCGCGCGTATCGCGCCCGCATCGAAAGCGCGGTGATGAAGAGCGGCGCGCGCATGGTGGCCATCGAGGCCGCGACCCCCGCGCAGCTCGACCGCGAATTCCCCGCCTCGGGCCAGGATTTCGCCGACGGTCTCATCGTCATGTACGACTCGATGCTCTACAACCAGCGTGTGCGCGTCGTGGAGCTCGCGCGCGACGCGCGGCGGCCGGTGATCTACCCGCAGCTTGGCTACGTCGAAGTGGGCGGCCTCATGAGCTACGCCGCGAACCCCGAGAAGGACTATCAGCGTGCCGCGAACTTCGTGGACCGCATCCTGAAGGGCGAGCACCCGCGCAACATCGCGATTGAACGGTCCGCGAAGCTGGAGCTCGTCATCAATCGCACCGCGGCGAGGGGCATGGGATTCCAGATCCCCGCGGAATTCCTGAAGAAGGCCGACAAGATCATCGGATAGAGAAAAAGCCGGTCTTTCGCTTTTTGGATACGATGGCGCCACCGCAATCGGGGGAACCAGCGTGGCGATACTGCAGCTCACCGAAGAACAAGTCCGGCAATGGACGCGCGAGCAGAAGGACCGCTGGTGGCTGGAGAACGTCTATCGCGGCGACATGCCCCAGCTCACGGCGCGCTCGGCCATCACCGGCTTCGTGCTGGGCGGCGTGCTCGCGGCGACGGCGCTCTACATCGCGGGCAAGACCGGCATCACCATCGGCGTGGGGCTCACCTCCGTGATCCTCGCCTTCGCGGTGTTTCGGGGACTCGCGAGCGTGGGCATCGCGCGCGACTTCACCATCCTCGAGAACAACTGCACGCAGTCGATCGCCACCGCCGCGGGCTACATGGTCTCGCCCCTCATCTCGGCGCTCGCGGCCTACATGCTGGTCACCAACCAGATCATTCCCGCGATGCACATGATCTCGTGGATGATCGTGGTCGCGATCATCGGCGTGCTGCTCGCGTTCCCGTTGAAGCGGCGCTTCATCAACGAGGAGCAGCTGCCGTTCCCCGAGGGCCGCGCGGCGGGCGTCGTGCTCGACGCGATCTACAGCGGCGCCGCGGCGGCGGGCATGTTCCGGGCGCGGCTCCTGGGAATCACCGCCGCCCTCACCGGGGCCTACCAGTTCGTCATCAGCGACGGCTAGATGACGCTCCTGCAGTTCAAGGTCCTGCGCATGGACAAGTGGGCCGGCATGAAGGAGCCCTGGACCTTCCACGAGCGCCTCGACAGCTATTTCTATGCCGCGAGCACCTACGTGCCGCGAATCCTCGGCACCGACATCCGCCAGCTCGGATTGAGGCTCACCCTCGACCTCGCGATGTTCGGCGTCGGCGGCCTCATGGGCATCATGGTCGCGACCAGCTGCCTGCTCGGCATGTTCGTGAACTTCGTGATCCTCGCGCCGATCATGATCGAGCACGGCGACATCGTGGCGCGCATCGGGCAGACGGGCAACACGATCCCGATCTCCCGCGCCGAGATCGTGAACCAGTGGTCGCTGTGGTGGGGCGTCACCATGATGGTCGTGGGCTCGATGGTGAGCCTGCTCGGGCGCCCGCAGCTCATCGCGAGCGCGCTCAGGAACCTTCGCGGCGGCGCCGCCAAGGGCCCGGACGTCCTGGGGCACATCGAGCTGCCGCTGTGGATCTCGTTCGTCGGCATTCCCATCTTCGCGGTCCTCGGCGCGTGGGTGAGCCATGCGTTCTTCGGCGTGCCGTGGTTCCTCGCGTTCATCTCGCTGCCGCTCATCTTCGTGCTGAGCGTGATCTGCGCGAATTCGATGGCGCTCACCTCGTGGACGCCGACGGGCGCGCTCTCCAAGATCACGCAGTTCACGATGGGCGCGATCGACCGCACCAACCCGGCGAGCAACCTCATTCCCGCGGGCATGACGAGCGAGATCGCGGCCAACGCCTCGAACCTCCTCTCCGACATCAAGCCCGGCTACATGCTCGGCGCCAAACCGCGGCAGCAGGCGATCGGGCACGTGATCGGCGTCTTCTCGGGCGCGCTTTTCTGCGTGCCGCTCTTCTATCTGCTCTTCCTGCCACCCGACGCGAACGGCCTGCGCTCGGCGGCGACCATGGTCTCCGACCATTTCGGAATGCCCGCCGCGCTGCAATGGAAGGGCGTGGCGGAGCTCATCGCCAAGGGGGTGAGAACGCTTCCGCACACGGCCGTGGTTTCGATGATCGTCGCCGCGGTGTGCGCGATCGCGATCGAGGTGGCCCGCATCGCGACGAAGGGCCGCTTCCCGTTGAGCGCCGTGTCGATCGGCCTCGGCGTGGTGCTCCCGCCCGAGGCGACCTTCGCGATGTGGGTCGGCGCGATGATCTTCTGGTGGCAGGGGCGCAGGCATCGCCAGCCCGGCACCAAGGGCCACGCGGTGTGGGTCGAGGGCTACGAGTCGATCTGCGCGGGGCTCATCTCGGGCTCGGCGCTGGTGGGCATCGGCAATGCGATCGTGAACGTGCTGCTGTAAGCCGCCCCCGATCCTGATAATGTAGCGCGCACCAACAGCGGCACCCGTTTCGAATTCCCACAAGGAGGCCCGAAATGTCGTTCCTCGCCGAGCTCTGGATCCCGATCGTGCTTTCCGCCGTGCTCGTGTTCGTCGCGAGCAGCTTGATCCACATGGTGATCAAGTGGCACAACGTCGACTACCGCGGACTTTCGAACGAAGACGCGGTCCGCGCCGCGATCCGCGCCGGCAATGCCGCGCCGGGGCAGTACGTGATCCCCTATTGCGCCGACATGAAGGCGATGGGCTCGCCCGAGATGCAGCAGAAATTCGCCGAGGGTCCCTGCGCGTTCCTGACGGTGCGGGCCTCGGGCATGCCGAAGATGGGAAGCGCGCTCGGATCCTGGTTCGGCTACGTCCTGCTCCTCGGCGTGATCGCGGGCTATCTCGCGTCGCACGCGCTTCCCCATGGCGCGAGCGTCCTCCAGGTATGCCGGGTGGTAAGCACCGTCACGTTCGTCGCCTACTGCGGCGGCAGCGTGCAGTACTCCATCTGGATGGGTAAGCCCTGGTCGAGCACTTCCAAGGACATCCTCGACGCCATCATCTACTCGGCGATCACCGGCGCCACCTTCGGCTACCTCTGGCCGCACTGATTTGCGAGGCAACATGAGAAACGATTTCCTCGCGGCCCTCGCCGCGCTGGCCGTTGCGACATCCGCGCTCGCCGCCGAGCGGCCCCAGGATCGCTGGAGCCTCGCCGATCTCTATCCGGACGCGCAGGCGTGGAGCGCCGACGTCGCGAAGACCGAGGCCCAGCTCAAGCAGTTCGCCTCCTGCCATGGCCACCTGGGAGCGTCGGCCGCGCGCTTCCGGCAATGCCTCGACCTGGAGTACGACCTCTTCAAGCGCTACGCGCGCGTCTCCACCTACGCGGGCGAGCTCGAGGCCGAGGACACGGGCAAGTCCGAGAGCCAGGCGCTCAACCAGAAGGCGCAGGTGCTGGGTGCGCAGGTCGGCGAGGACACGTCCTTCGTGAATCCGCAGATCCTTGCGATCGGCAAGGCGCGCATCGACGCTTTCTTCCGCCAGGAGCCGAAGCTCGCGATCTATCGCCAGCCGATCGACGACATCCTGCGCACCGCGGCCCACACCCTCGACGCGAAGGGCGAGGCGATCGTCGCCGCCTTCGGCCTATCGCAGGGCAACGCGGGCTCCGCGTATCGCATCCTCGCCAACTCGGACATGCCCTGGCCGACGGTGAAGCTCTCCGACGGCCGGGAAATGAAGCTCGATCAGGCCGCGTACACCGACGCGCGCGAAGCGGCGAACCGCGACGACCGCAAGAAGGTGTTCGACGCCTTCTTCGGCAAGTGGAAGGAGTTCGAGTCCACGATCGGCGTGACGCTCTACGGGGCGATGAAGGAGGACACGGTCTACACGAAGGTGCGCAAGTACCCCGACTCCCTGGCGCGCTCGCTCGACGCGAACAACCTGCCGCGCTCGGTGTACGAAGCGCTCATCAAGAGCGCCAATGCGAACCTGCCGACGCTGCACCGCTACTTCAGGCTGCGCGCCAAGATGCTGGGCGTCGCGGAGATGCGCTACTACGACATCTATCCGCCGCTGGTGAGTGGCGGGCGCGAGTATCCGATCGACGAGGGCACCCGCATGATGCTCGAGGCGGTGAAGCCCCTCGGGGACGCCTACGTGGCGGCGATGAAGAAGGGACTCGACGAGCGTTGGATGGACGTGTATCCGCGCCCGCGCAAGCTCTCGGGCGCGCACATGGCGGGCGAGGCCTACGACGTGCACCCGCTCCTGCTCATCAACTACACCAACAACTACGAGTCGGTTTCGACCATCGCGCACGAGTGGGGCCACGCGATGCACACATACCTGTCGAACAAGGGGCAGCCCTACGCGACCTCGCAGTACGCGACGTTCGTGGCGGAAATCGCCTCGACGCTGAACGAGGCGCTGCTGCTCGACTACGCGCTGAAGAACGCGAGGACCGACGAAGAGCGCCTGCTCTATCTCGGCTCGGCGCTCGAGGGGTTGCGCGGAACGTTCTTCCGCCAGGCGATGTTCGGCGAATTCGAGGAACGGACCCACGCGCTCGTAGACAAGGGCGAGGCGCTCACCGGCGCCGAGTACACGAAGATCTACGCCGGCATCCTGCGCCGCTACCACGGCGAGGCGCAGGGCGTGGTGAAGATCGACGACCTGTACACCGTCGAATGGGCGTACATCCCGCACTTCTACAACTCCTTCTACGTGTTCCAGTACGCGACCTCGATCGCCGCGAGCTCGCTCCTCGCCGACGAGATTCTCGCCGGCAAGCCGGGCGCCCGCGAGCGTTACCTCAAGCTCATCTCGTCGGGAAGCGCGGACTATCCGTACAACCTCGTGAAGGCCGCGGGCGTCGACCTCGCGACCGCGGAGCCCTACGACGCGGTGGCGAAGCGGATGGACCGCATCATGGACCAGATGGAAACGATCCTCGTGCGGCGCAAGACGTCCTACTGACATGGCGGCGGCGAGCGACGTGGTCGGCGGGGCGAGGCCCGCCGCGGAGAAGCAGCCGAGCGCCCTGTCCACCATCTTCTTCACCGAGATGTGGGAGCGCTTCTCGTACTACGGGATGCGCGCGCTCCTCGTGCTGTATCTCGTCAACTCGCTCGGATGGGAGCGCGCCCACGCGCTCGAGCTCTACGGAATCTACACGGGGCTCGTGTACCTCTCGCCGCTCCTCGGCGGCTATCTCGCGGACCGCTACCTGGGCTTCCGCAAGGCGGTGGTGATCGGCGGCCTCACCATGGCGCTCGGCCATTTCGCGATGGCGTTCGAGCCGCTGCTCTATCTCGCATTGGGCCTCCTCATCGCGGGCAACGGCTTCTTCAAGCCGAACATGGCGACACTCCTCGGCTCGCTCTACCGCGACAACGATCCGCGGCGCGACGGCGGCTTCACCATCTACTACATGGGCGTGAACCTCGGCGCCTTCCTCGCGCCGCTCGTCGCGGGGACGCTCGGCGAGAAGATCGGCTGGCACTGGGGCTTCGCCTCCGCGGGCGTGGGCATGTGCTTCGGCCTCGCGCAGTTCCTCCTCGGGCAAGGCAAGCTCGGCGACGCGGGAATGCCCGGCGGCAAAGCGCGCCTCGACCGGCGCGATGGGATGCAGATCGCCGTCATCAGCCTCTCGATGATCCCGTTGGTGTACCTCGTGATGTTCGCGTGGCAGTTTGCGGGTCCGCTGTGGGGCGCGCTGCCGTTCGCGGCGAAGACGCTCGCCGTGATCGCCATCGTTGCCGCGCTCTGGTTCGGAAAGCGCCTCCTCGGGGAGAGGTCATCCACGCCGAGCGAGCCGCTCACGAGTGACGAATGGCAGCGCATCGTCGCGATCCTGATCATGGGCTTCTTCGTCGTCTTCTTCTGGATGGGATTCGAGCAGGCGGGCGGCACCATGAACCTCTTCGCCGACAAGCTCACCGACCGCCACCTCGGGGCCTGGGAAATCCCCGCGTCGTATTTCCAGGCGATCAACCCCCTCGGCATCGTGCTGCTCGGCCCCGTGATCGCGGCGATCTGGGTGCGGCTCGACCAATCGCGCTACGCGCTGCCGACGCCCGCCAAGATGGCGATCGGCATGATGATCCTCGGATTGGGATTCGTCGTGCTCGCGATCGCGGACTCGCGCGCGCAGGCCATCGGGCAGGTGGGCCCTTGGTGGCTGGTGGCGGTGTACCTGCTGCACACGCTCGGCGAGCTCTGCCTGTCGCCCGTGGGGTTGTCGATGGTGACCAAGCTCGCCCCGGCGCGCGTCGCGGCGCTGATGATGGGGATCTGGTACCTCGCCAACGCCGCGGCGAACTACCTCGCGGGAATCCTCGAGGAGCTGCTGAAGGGCTCGTCGATGCCGCTCTACTGGTTCCTCGTCGGCAGCTCGATCGGCGCGGGCGTGGTGCTTCTCGCGATCACGCCGCTGGTGAAGCGGCTGATGCACGAAGGAAGCCCGGCCCCTCGATCCGCCACGCGCTGAGACAGCGCTTCGTGCTCCCAGGGCAAGGCGTGCTTCAGGTTGCCGAAAGGTAGCGACCGTACATTTCCCTATCCTCTGAACCACCTCCATGCAGTAGCGGTCGAATGCCCGCTGGGCGTCGAAGCGGTTGGCGGAGCATTCCTACAA
>JADGRS010000371.1 GCA_017880705.1 Burkholderiales bacterium | reverse complement strand
AGCTCGCGAAATGCGTCTCCAGCGGCAGCGAGCCGGCGTTCCGCATCCTGATGCGCCGCTACAACCAGGCGCTCTTCCGCACGGCGCGCGGAATCCTGCGCGACGACGTCGAAGCCGAGGACGCGCTGCAGGACGCCTACATGGCGGCCTATCGGGCGATCGGCACATTTCGCGGCGAGGCGAAGCTCGCGACCTGGCTTACGCGGATCGTGGTGAACGAGTCCCTCGCCCGCCTTCGCAAGTCGCGGCGCGGCGCCCAGGTCATACCCATCGACGCAGACGCCGACGCGGCGCTCGCGATCGCGGAGATACGCATGAGCGAGGAATCGCCCAATCCCACGGAGCGCGACGCCATCGGCACGCAATCGCGAAAGCTCATCGAAGCGAAGATCGACGAGCTTCCCGACGTCTTCCGCACGGTCTTCGTGATGCGCGCCGTCGAGGACCTGACGATCGGGGAGATCGCGGCGAGCCTCGACATTCCCGAGGCGACCGTTCGCACGCGTTTCTTCCGCGCGCGCGGCCTCATGCGCGAAGCGCTGGCGCGCGAGGCGGACCGCGCCGTCGCGAGCGCCTTCTCGTTCGCCGGCGAGCGCTGCGATCGCATCGTCGAGCGCGTCATCGCCGAGTTTCGCAAGATCCAGTCGCCGCAGGGCTGACCGTCCGACACACCCAAGGAGAAAGAAACCCAATGTCCTCATTCCTCGATTTCATCGATTCACCGCTCGCGCTTCCCGCGCGCCGCAGGTTCATCGGCCACGGCCTCATGCTTTCCGGAGCCGCCGTGGCGCTTCTCGTCGGCAACGAGGCGCTCGCCGCCACGGGCGGCAAGGCCACCGAAGACGACGTGCGCATCCTCAACACCGCGCTCGGCGCCGAGCTCGAAGCGATCGCGGCCTACCAGGTCGGCGCGGAGACCGGGCTGCTGCAAAAGCCGGTGCTCGATCTCGCGGTGACCTTCCAGGGCCACCACAAGGAGCACGCCGCCACGCTCTCGAAGACCATCGCGACGCTGGGCGGCAAGCCCGTCGCCGCGAAGGCGAAGTACACGTTCCCCACCGACAAGCTGAAGAGCCAGGAAGACGTGCTGCGTTTCGCCGCCTCGCTCGAGAAGGGCGCCGTGAGCGCATATCTCGGCGCGATTCCGGTGTTCGGCAACCGCGATCTCGCCAAGGCGGCGGCGAGCATCCTCGGCGACGAGGCGATGCACTGGGCCATCCTGCGCAACGCCGTGGGCGAGGTGCCGGTTCCCTCGGCCTTCGTCTCGTGAAGGCGGCGCGGGCGCTGGCGCTCGTCGCGCTGGCGTCCGCGGCTGCGATCGCCCACGGGGCCGGGCGCGACCCGAGGCGCGGCGAGGAAATCTACTCGCGCTGCCTTGCGTGCCACGCGCTCGCCTATGACCGCACCGGGCCGCGTCACTGCGGCCTTTTCGGGCGCCGCGCGGGAAGCGTTGCGGGCTTCGCCTACTCCGATGCGATGAAGCGTTCCAACATCGCCTGGAACGCGAAGACCCTCGATCGGTTCATCGCCGATCCTCTCAAGACGGTTCCCGGCACCACGATGGGCTACGCCGGGGTGAAGGATGCGCGCGAGCGTGGCGACCTCATCGCCTATCTGGAGAGCGCGGGCAAGTCGGAGGAATGCCGCAAGGCACGCTGAAGGAAAGGCGCTATCCGGCCAAGTCGGAACCGGCGTGCAATGCGCTGGCATAATTCATCCCCACGCCCCAATTGCTGCGAGGAGAGTTCTTGAGCCGGACCATCGACCGCTCGCGTCGCGAGGCATTGCTCGGCGCCATGGGATTCGCCGCGGCGCCGGCGCTCGCGCTCGCCGCGGAAGAGCCTTCGCCCGCGTCCGCGCGCATCGTCGCCGACGAGTTCTGGGCCGACAAGGGCGGCGTGCGGCTGTGGGTCTACCGCAAGCGAATCGAAGGGGCACGTCCCGCGAAGCGCCTGTTCTGCGTGCACGGGTCTTCCTATTCGGGCAAGACCATGTACGACCTCCAGGTGCCCGGGCGCGACGGCTATTCGATGATGGATCACTTCGCGCGCCGCGGCTACGAGGTCTGGACCATGGACCACGAGGGCTACGGCCACTCGCAGAAGACCGCCGGCAATTCCGACATCCAGAGCGGCGTCGACGATCTCAAGGCGGCCATGGCGGTCGTCGCGAAGGAGGGCGGCCCCGCGAAGCTCGCGTTCTTCGGCCAATCGTCGGGGTCGCTGCGCGCCGCGCGCTTCGCCAACCAATATCCCGAGCATGTCGAGAAGCTCGCGCTCGACGCCTTCGTGTGGACCGGCAAGGACGCGCCCACGCTCGCCCAGCGGGCGCAGAACCTCGAGCGCTACAAGGCGTCGAATCGCCGGCCGGTGAATCGCGAGTTCTACGAGAGCATCTTCACGCGCGATCACACGGGCTCCGCCGAGCCGATGCTGGGCGCGGTGATCGCCGACGAGGAGCTGCGCTACGGCGACTCTGTCCCGACCGGCACCTACGTCGACATGGTCACGAAGCTTCCGTTGGTCGACCCGGCGATGCTCACGTGCCCGGTGATGATCATCCGCGCCGAGCACGACGGCATCGCGACAGACGCCGACATCCTCGCGTTCTTCGCCAATATTCCCAGCGCCGACAAGCAGCTTCTCAAGATCGCCGGGCTCGCGCACACCGCGCTCCTCGGCGTGAATCGCGGGCGCTTCTTCCATGCGCTCGACTCGTTTCTCTCGATGCCGGCGCTCGTGGACCTGCACGGCACGCGTCAACACTGAAAAGGAAAGCCACATGAAAGACGACCTGCGCAACGCCAAATACGTCATCGATATCGGGCCCGTCGCCTCGCTCCCCGTCGCGGGAAGCGACTCGCGCTTCCCCGTGGGGCGCATCTACTGCGTCGGACGCAACTATGCGGACCACGCGCGCGAGATGGGCCACGATCCCAATCGCGAGCCGCCGTTCTTCTTCATGAAGGCCGCCAACTCGATCGTGCAGAACCATTCCGTGATCGCGTATCCGGTGGGCACCAGGGACGTTCACCACGAGATCGAGATGGTGGTCGCGATCGGCAAGGGCGGGAAGAACATTCCCGTCGAGAAGGCGCTCGAGCACGTGTGGGGCTATGGAGTCGGCCTCGACATGACGCGCCGCGACATCCAGGGCGAGGCGAAGAAGCTGGGCCGCCCATGGGAGATGGGCAAGAGCTTCGACGAGTCCGCGCCGGTGACGGCGCTGCGCCCCGCGAGCGAGATCGGCCATCCCGCCAAGGGTGCGATCTGGGTGAAGGTGAACGGCACGGTGAAGCAGCAGGGCGATCTTTCGCAGCAGATCTGGAGCGTGCCCGAGCAGATCGCGTATCTCTCCGAGCTCATCACGCTGCAGCCCGGCGACCTCATCTTCTCCGGCACGCCGGCGGGCGTGGGGCCGATCGTCGCGGGCGACAAGCTCGAAGGCCATGTCGACGGGGTGGGTGATCTCACGATCACGTACAAGCGCTGACGGCGAAGAGGCCGGCCGAGCGGCTCGGCGCGAGGGCTGATGGCCAGCTTCTTC
>JADGRS010000370.1 GCA_017880705.1 Burkholderiales bacterium | reverse complement strand
TGAAGACGCGCCGCGGCGCGGGTGCCGCGGGGCAGGCCCACCTCAAGGGCGGGACGCTGAACGGCGTGCAGAGCATCGCGGGGTACGAGCTCGATCGCAACGGCCGTCGCTGGATCGTCGTGATGATCCTCAATCACCCCAATGCGAACGCGGCGCAGCCGGCGATCGACGCGCTGGTGGAATGGGTGCACGATCGGCCGCAGGACAAGCGCTTGAAGAGCACGGCACCCGTGAAATGAACGACGAGGCACTCAACCAGCCGCCGCCGCTGGAAGGATACGATGCCTTCGCCGCGGACCCGTGGCTCGAGGCGTCGCTGCGCCGCCATGGCCTGGACTGGGTATCGAGCCCGGCCTCGGCGCTCGGCAGGTTCGTCGGCTCCGCGGAGGCGCAAGGCCACGCGGCGCTCGCGAATCGGTACACGCCCGAGCTGAAGACCCACGATCGCTTCGGCGGGCGCATCGACGTCGTCGAATATCACCCCTCCTACCACGCGCTCATGCAGCGCGCGATCTCGAGCGGGGTTCATTCCCTCGCGTGGAAGCGCGAGCGCGGCGGCTTCGGCGGCCGCGCGGCGCTCTTCTACCTGTGGAACCAGCTCGAGCAGGGCACGGCATGCCCGGTCACGATGACGTTCGCCTCGGTGCCCATGTTCAACCAGGCGCCCGACATCGCCGCGACGTGGCGCGCGAAGGTGATCTCCGACGCCTACGATCCGCGTCCCGCGCCGATCGCGGAGAAGGCCGGCGCCACGATCGGCATGGCCATGACCGAAAAGCAGGGCGGCTCGGACTTGCGCGCCGTGAGCACCGAGGCGCGCCGCGAGGGCGAGGCCTTCACGCTCGAGGGCCACAAGTGGTTCTGCTCCGCGCCGATGAGCGACGCCTTCTTCACGCTCGCGCGCCTGCCCGAGGGCGTGAGCTGCTTCTTCGTGCCGCGCAGCCTTCCCGACGGCACGCGCAATCCCTTCCACATCCAGCGATTGAAGGACAAGCTCGGCAACCGCTCCAACGCCTCCGTCGAGATCGAGTACCACGGCACCATGGCATGGGGCGTGGGAGAGCCGGGCCGAGGCATCGCGACGCTGATCGAAATGGCGCATCACACGCGCTTCGACATCGTCGTCGGCGTCGCGGGCATGATGCGCGCGGCGCTGAACCAGGCGATCCACCACGCGCGCCATCGCAGCGCATTCGGCAAGCGCCTCGCCGATCACGACCTGATGGCGAACGTGCTCGCGGACCTGGCGCTCGAAACCGAGGCCGCGATGCTCCTCGCCTTCCGGCTCGCCGGGGCATTCGACGCGTCCGCCGGCGACGCGCGCGAACGCGAGCTGCAGCGGGCCCTCACGCCGATCGCGAAATACTGGCTGTGCAAGCGCATGACGCCGCTCGCCGCCGAGGCGATGGAGTGCCTGGGCGGCAACGGCTATGTCGAGGAGGGCGCGCTCGCGCGCCTCTATCGCGAGGCGCCATTGAACGGAATCTGGGAGGGCAGCGCCAACGTGATCTGCCTCGACGCGCTTCGCGCGATCGCGCGCTCCGGGGACGCCCTCGCGGTGCTGACGGGCGAGATCGAGACCGCGCCGGATCCGAGGATCCAGGAACTGGCCGCCACCGCCACGCGGATGCTTGCGGACGGCGCCGCGACCGAGAAATCGGCGCGCTCGATCGTCGAAGCCCTGGCGCGCTGCATGCAGGCCTCGCTCATGAAGCGGCACGCCGATGCCGGCGCCGCGGAAGCGTTCTGCGCCTCGCGGCTGGAAAGCGCGGGGACCGGGCATGCGTTCGGAACGTTGCCCGCGAGCACCGATACGCGCGCGATCGTCGAACGGGCGGAGCTTAGGATCTAGTGGGCTGTCGCGGGATCTCGTTGGCTCGCACGCAACCTAGGCGGCTTTCGCCTCTTCGAGCACGGAGAGCTTGGCGCAGGCCGACTCGAACTGGCGCGCCATCTCCTCCAGCGCCGCCGCGTCGAAGCGCCGCGCAAGCGCGCCAAACAGCACGTCGCGCTCGGCCTGGACGCGCCGCATGACGAGCTCGCGCGCGACCTCGAGACGCGCATTCCATTCCAAGGCGGCTGATCTCGCGCGAGCCAGCCTTTCGAAGACGCCTTCAATGAGCCCATGCTCGACGAAGCGCCGGCCCGCGTCCGAACCGGGCTTGCCGGCGGACTCGACGCCCTCGAGCGCGCGATAGACCACGCTTTCTTTCGCGAGCGTATGGATCATCCACGCGCGCCGCGTGTCGCGCAGCATCGCATTACAGCGGTGCTCGTCGCGCTCCCGGCGCAACGCATCGAGCTCCGCGAGGGCCAGTTCGTGGTCCCTCCGGAGCCGATCGCGGATGTCCGGCGGCCGCGGATTGCCCGCCGCGGACTTCAGGGTCATGTCGCCTGCGTCAGGCTGGAGCTCAGTACTTCTTGTGCTCGGCGGCTTCGCCTTCGACCTTCTGTCCCGCTGCTTTGACGTCCTTGCCGGCGCCTTCGACCGTGTTGCATCCGCCGATGAGGAAAGAGGCTCCGATGATCACTGCGATGAGTGCCTTCATTGTCATGTTCTCCGTTGAAATCCCTCGCGGGGAAAGTTGAATGGGGCGCCGGGACGGCGATCCCGTCAGATGCAACCCCATCCTCGCCGAGCGCGGCGGCTCGCGTAATCAGTAAAAAGCTCCTGCCGGTGTCAGCACCGTCCTACCGGGACTCGGCGATTGCGAGCACCCGGGAGGCGACGAAGAGCGTGCCGAGCGCAGCGGCGATCGCCGCGGAAAACGCGATCGTCGTGCCCAGCGACACGACGCCCGCCGCGATCGTGAAGAAGAACGCGGCGAATCCGCACAGCCCCACGACGAATCCCCGCGTCAGCCGCGCGACCGCGTCGCTCCCGTAGAGCGCGAGCGCGAAGGGCGGCATGATCGAGCCGGTGATGGGCACCGAAAGCAGCACGCCGCTCACGACGGGACCCAGGGCCGCGGCGCCCCACAGGATGACCGCGGCTAGCGCGAATGCCGCCGCAAGACGCAGGCGCAGCTCGGCCGCGGGCACGGAAGGCATCGTCGCAGGGCCGCGGGGCCGGGGAAGGAAGCGCCACGCGAGGACGAGGCCCGCGGCCGCGAGAGCGAGCGCCGCCCGCACGGTGAGCGCGATCCCGGCCAGGACAATCGCGACGAGCGCGAAGGAGCACCAGCCCGCGGCGAGCGCCGCGGGCCAGCGCCATCGCCGCGCGCCATGGGCGAACGCGAGCAGGTGCGCGGCCTGCCCGAGAATCGCCGCGAGGGTCAGCGTCGCGGAGAGCGCGGCGAAGTCGGTCCCATGATCGAGCGCGAGATAGAGCGTGATCGGCCCCCCGATGAGCGGCAACCCGCCGAGGTATCCGGAAACCGTGTGGCCCCAGCGGCGCGCGGCGAGGCTCGCGAGCCACACCGCCGCGGGGACGAGCAGCAGCCGCAGCAGCGTGAGCGCCGTCACCGGGGCGGCGAGGTCGCGGCGCCGCTCTCCCGGCGGTTGCCCCCGGGCACCATCCGGTACTCGTAGAGGCGGCATTCGAGCGCTCCGTTGTAGAGCAC
>JADGRS010000369.1 GCA_017880705.1 Burkholderiales bacterium | reverse complement strand
CTCGCTCGAAGAGATCGATCAGCAGTGGATCGAGCACCTGAAGACCATGGATGCGCTCCGCGAAGGCATCGGCCTGCAGGGCTACGGTCAGAAGGATCCGAAGAAGGAATACAAGAAGGCCGGCTTCTCCATGTTCACGGAGATGATGAAACGGATCCAAGAGAACACGATCCAGAAGGTGTTCCGCGTCCAGATCCAGAAGCAGGAAGAAGCGAAGGCCGTTCCTGCCGTCGCCGAGAAAGAGCTCAACGATCTCGTCGAGCGCGGCGTCGCCGACAAGAACGAGGATGACGAAGAGATCGCCGCGCAGAACGCGAAGGGCCCGAGGGGCAAGGCGCGCACGGCAGGCGAAGGAGCGGTCACCGCGCCGGTGAAGCGCGAGCGGCCCAAGGTCGGTCGCAACGATCCGTGTCCGTGCGGCAGTGGCAAGAAGTACAAGAAGTGCCACGGCAAGGATGAAGAGGCGTCCGCGGCCGACTGAGTGGCGCCACTCGGCCAGCGCATTTTGTGAGCGCTTGATGTGACCGGCTTAGCGCCGCGTCGCGTCATCCGAAGTCGTTGAAATTCTAAACAAAGCAGGATTGAAATCCTCCTGCTTTGGGAGCAATGCTGCGCCCATCCACATGCGCATTGGCGTCCCGAAAGAGATCAAGACTCAAGAATACCGCGTCGGCATGACCCCCGCTGGCGCCGCGATCCTCACGCAACGAGGCCACACGGTGTTCGTCGAGAAGAATGCGGGCTCGGGCTCGGCGATTCCCGACGAGCAGTACATCAAGGCGGGCGCGAAGATCCTCGCGACGGCCGACGAGGTGTGGGGACAAGCAGACATGGTCGTGAAGGTCAAAGAGCCGATCGCGCCCGAGTTCGCGCTCATGCGGAAAGATCTTCTGCTCTTCACGTACCTTCATCTCGCTGCGGCGCAGGAGCTCGGCAAAGAGCTGCTCGCGCGCGGCGTGAACGGCGTCGCCTACGAGACGCTCGAGCCGACGCCCGGCGATCTGCCGTTGTTGACGCCGATGAGCGCGGTCGCCGGCCGGATGTCGGTGCAGGCGGGCGCGACGTATCTCGAGCGCGAGCGCGGTGGCAAGGGCGTGTTGCTCGGCGGGGTGCCGGGTGTCAAGCGCGGCCGCGTCACCGTCCTCGGCGGTGGTGTCGTCGGTTCGAACGCCGTGAAGATGGCGGTCGGTATCGGCGCGAATGTCACCGTGCTCGACGTCAACCTCAAGACGCTCGCGTACCTCGACGACATCTACGCGGGCCGGATCTCGACGCAGTTCTCGGATCCGCTCAGCATCGAGAAGGCCGTGCTCGAGAGCGATCTGGTGATCGGCGCGGTGTTGATCGCCGGCGCACGTGCGCCGCGCCTGGTCACCGCGAAGATGGTCAAGGAGATGGAGGCGGGCTCGGTGATCGTCGACGTGTCGATCGATCAAGGCGGCTGCATCGAGACCGCGCGCCCGACCACGCACGACAACCCGACCTACTTGGTCGACGAAGTGATCCACTACGGCGTCGCGAACATGCCCGGCGCGGTGCCGCGCACGTCGACGTACGCGCTGACGAACGCGACGATCCGCTATGTCGCGATGCTCGCCGACTTCGGCCTCGAGAAGGCCGTCGCGCAGACTCCCTATATCGTCAGCGGCATCAACACCTACAAGGGCACCGTGCCTCACGCCGCCGTCGCGGAGGCCCTCGGTGTGCCGCATACGGCGTTCAAAGCGTAGTAGGATTTCGGGTAGTTGCCGAATTGTCTACGCCGGGAACAATCTCGGGGTACCGACCGGTAACTACTCCTGAATGCAGGCCCTGAAACAAAAACGGACCGAGTTCGAGCGCCAGGCGCTGGTCCACATGGACTCGCTGTTCGGCGCGGCCTACCGGCTGACGCGCAACCCGCGCGACGCCGAAGACTTGGTTCAGGACTCGCTCCTGCGGGCGTATCGCTTTTGGGATTCGTTCCAACAGGATTCGAACTGCAAGGCATGGCTGCTCCGCATCGTCACCAACACCTTCATCAACGAGTATCAGCGCAAGAAACGATCACGCGAGGTGCTCGATGCGGCGAGCGCCGAACAAGACGCGACCGATGGCGTGTTGGTCCAGGCGCAAGCGAGCGACAAGCAATCCCCCGCCCAGGCGATGCTCGCGCAGAGCGTCTCGGATGACGTGCAGCGCGCGCTCGAACAGCTTCCGGAAGATTTTCGAACGGCCGTGGTGCTCTGCGATATGCAGGGCCTCTCGTACAAAGAGATCGCCGAGATCATGGAATGCCCCGTCGGCACCGTGATGTCGCGGTTGTTCCGCGGGCGCAAGTTGCTCGCCGCGGGGCTGCGCGAGTTCGCGGTCTCCGAGGGTTACGTCAAACAAAACCAGAAGTCCGAGACGATCGATCTCGAGAAGTACCGTACTGCCAAGGCAGCGCGGGGAGACAAGTAGCGATGAGCCTGTGTGAAAGCATCGATACGCTGGCGATGGCCTATCTCGACGACGAGCTCGCGAACGAAGAGCGTCGCGAGCTCGACACCCACCTCACAGAATGCGCGAGCTGCCGTGCGGAGATCGACGGTGCACGTGCGGATCAATCGCTGATCCAAACGTCGCTCGTCGCGCCGCGTGCCACCGACACGATGCGGATGCGCATGGTGCGGGCGCTCGACGCCGCGGATCGCAAGAGCGCGGCCGAAGCGACGAAGACCTCGCGCAAGCGGCTGTCGTCATTCCTGCTGCCGGGCACCGCGATGCTCGCAGCGGCCGCCGCGATCTTGGTGTTCGTCGGCGTCAACATGAAGTCGAACAACATGACCGCCGCGGTCGGTTCGGTCGCGCGCGCGGGCGTGCGGCAGCAGAGCCGGTCGTTGCCGCTCGAGGTCCAGGGCGCGAGCACGGGCGCATGGGTTCGGCAATTTGCCGAGGTCGAGCCGCCGCACATCAACACGGGCAGCCAGCTGCTCGGCGCGCGGATGCTGCCGGGCGGCATCGGCGGCCACGATGGAACGCTGCTCAACTATCAGATCACGGTCGCCGGTAAGCCAGCCGTGCTCTCGGTGCTCGTGATCGAGGACGTCAAGACCGAGGAGCTGTCCGACGGTGAAGAGGTCAACGCGGGCGGCCGGATGGTGCACATCGTCCAGAGCGATGGCCACACGGTGGTCACCTGCATCGATGGCGACCACCACGGCTACATGTTCATGGCGGACGAGCTGCCGGTCAGCGAGCTGATCGGCCTGGTCGGACGTACGAGCTTGGTCGGCCGGCAGTAAATCGCGGCTAGTTCCGCTATGATCGCGGCCAGGGATGAACCGCCGCGTTCTGCTCATCGACAGCGATCCTGCATTTCGTGACACCCTGACTCGCGAGCTGGCTCGCTACAAGGTCGTGGTGATGACCGAGGCCGACGCCGACCGGGCATTGGCGTTGGCGAACGCGGACTCGCCCGCTTTGATCGTGTTGTGCATCGAGGAGCCCGACAAGAAGGCTGGCTTCCGGGTGTTCGAGAAGTGCAAGAAGGGCACGCTGTCGAAGGTCCCGATCATCTTGGTGACCGGATCGGTGCCCGCCGAT
>JADGRS010000064.1 GCA_017880705.1 Burkholderiales bacterium | reverse complement strand
CCGGGCGGCACGAGCGAATTCGACCTGCCCTCGTACCACCACTGGCTCCACCATCCGGTCGAGCGCCGCCGCGCCGACCTCGAGGAATGGCTCAAGCCGCTCCTTCCGATCCACGCGGCGCTCTCGATCGTGCTGCGGGTGCTGCGCGAGAGCGGCCGCACGGTATCCCTTATCGCGTTCCAGGGCGTGTACCAGCAGACGCCCGCGGAAAAGCCCGCGCAGATGCTGCGCCTCGCGCTGGAGGACGGCCTGCCGTGCGTTCCCGAGATCAGCGCGAACAAGTACGCCCTCAACGTGCGCTTCCTCCTGCCGGAGGGCGTTCAGCGCACGCGGGTGTACGAGCACGACGTTCCCTTCGAGCTGGCATTCTGCAACTTGTGACCGACTCGCCGCTTTCCGGCCGGATCCTGGCCTGCCCCTCCTGCGGCAAGGCGACAGTATTCGCTCCCTCGAACCGCTGGCGCCCGTTCTGCAGCGAGCGCTGCCGGATGACCGACCTCGGCGCCTGGGCGACGGAGTCCTATCGCGTGCCCGCGAAGCCCGCGGAAGACGAGGGGGACGCATCCTCCGACGCGTCGTCCGGCGATACGGATGGGTGAAAGGCGCAGGCGCTTTTGCGCGCCGAGCGCCGCTCGGCTAAAATAGCCCCGCTTGGAGCGGCTCCCCGATGTTCCTTGAAGTGGAATCCCCGCCGTACATACACCATTCGGTGCCCAACCGTTCGCTGGGCCCGGCTGGCAGGCGCATCTTTCTCGCGCTGATGGCGGTGACCACGCTGGGGATCGGGATGCTCGCCGTCGTTGTCGGGGCATGGCCCGTGATGCCGTTCGCGGGGGCCGAGGTCGCCCTGGTTTTCTTTGCGTTTCACCTCGTGCGACTGCACGACGCCGATTTCGAGCGCCTCGAGATCGGGCCTCACGAGGTGCGTGTGGAGTCGAGGGACGCAGAGTCGCTAACGCGCTTCGTGGCCCACCGGCCCTGGGCGCGCGTCATCGTGAGGGAGCGAGGCGCGCGGTGCACCCTCGGGCTCGCGTATGCGGGGCGCACGGTGCAGCTGGGAAGGCTCATGTCGGACGAGGGGCGGCGCAAGCTTGCGGAAGAGCTCCGCGGGCGGATCGCGGTCACCGCGAAATAGAAACTCGTAAAAAAAAGGTCTGGCCATGCTTTTGAAACATCTGCGCGCCCTCTCCGTTCTCGCGACGACCTTCGTCGCTTCGCTCGCTGCTCACGCTGACTACCACGTCGACATCCTTCCGCCGGTCACCCCGGTCTCGCGCGAGATCTACAACCTCCACTTCGGGATCCTCTGGGTCTGCGTGGTGATCTTCGTGATCGTGTTCGGCGCGATGTTCTGGTCGGTGTTCAAGCATCGCCGCAGCGCCGGAGCCAAAGCCTCGCAATTCCACGAGAACACGACCGTCGAGGTCATCTGGACGATCGTTCCCTTCATCATCCTCATCGGCATGGCCTACCCCGCGACGCAGACCGTGCTCAACATGAAGGACACGTCCAACGCGGACATGTCGATCAAGGTGACGGCATACCAGTGGAAGTGGGAATACGACTACCAGCAGGACGGCGTGAAGTTCCTTTCGAACCTCGCCACGCCGCGCGACCAGATCGAGGAGCGCGACGGCAAGGTGGGCGCGCCGAAGAACGAGAACTACCTCCTCGAGGTCGACAACCCGTTGGTGGTTCCGGTGGGCAAGAAGGTGCGCCTGCTCATTACCTCCAACGACGTGATCCACGGCTGGTACGTGCCGCAGCTCGGCATCAATCAGTACGGCATCCCCGGCTTCATCAAGGACGCGTGGTTCGAGATCGACAAGGCGGGCACGTACCGCGGCCAGTGCAGCCAGATCTGCGGCAAGGAACACGGCTACATGCCGATCGTCGTCGTCGCCAAGTCGCCCGAGGAATACGCGGCCTGGGTGAAGGACGCCAAGGCGAAGATGCCGCCACCGGCGACGGTCGCGGCCGCGACGCCGGAAGCGCCCGCCGGCGCCACGCCCCCAGCCGCCGACCCCAACAAGAAGTGGACGCTCGACGAGCTGAAGTCGGCCGGCGAGAAGCTCTATGCGGCGAATTGCTCGGCGTGCCACCAGCCGACCGGCAAGGGCATGCCCCCGGCGTTCCCGGCCCTCGACGGCTCGAAAGTCGCGACCGGACCGAAGGCCGCGCATCTCGCGACGGTCCTCAAGGGCCGGCCGGGAACCGCGATGGCCCCGTTCGCGCAGCTTGCCGACGCCGACCTCGCCGCAATCATCACGTACGAGCGCAACGCCTGGGGCAACCACACGGGCGAAGCGATCCAGCCGGCCGAGATCGCGGCCGCGCGCAAGTAGCGAATCCCAGAAAGCGGAGCAAACATGAGCACAGCGAGCCACACCCACGTTTCCGGGGCTCTCGACGACCACGGTCACGCCGAGGCGCACGACCATCACGGCCCGCCCGCGGGTTTCACCCGCTGGATGTACACGACGAACCACAAGGACATCGGCACGATGTACCTGTGGTTCGCGTTCTTCATGTTCCTCCTCGGCGGCACGATGGCGCTGGGCATCCGCGCGGAGCTCTTCAAGCCCGGGCTGCAGTTCTTCGACCCCGAGTTCTTCAACTCCCTCACCACCGTCCACGGGCTGGTGATGGTGTTCGGCGCGATCATGCCGGCCTTCGTGGGATTCGCGAACTGGCTCGTGCCGCTGCAGATCGGCTCCGCGGACATGGCGTTCCCCCGCATGAACAACTGGAGCTTCTGGCTGCTGATTCCCGCGGCGCTGCTCCTGATCGGCTCGTTCTTCGTTCCCGGCGGCGCCGCCGCCTCGGGCTGGACGCTCTATCCCCCGCTCGTGATCCAGCAGGGGATTTCCGTCGACATGACGATCCTCGCGGTCCACATCCTCGGCGCCTCGTCGATCATGGGGTCGATCAACATCATCACGACCATCCTCAACATGCGCGCGCCGGGCATGACGCTCATGAAGATGCCGCTCTTCGTGTGGACCTGGCTCATCACCGCCTACCTGCTGATCGCGGTGATGCCGGTGCTCGCGGGCGCGGTGACGATGCTCCTCACCGACCGCCATTTCGGCACGAGCTTCTTCAACGCGGCGGGCGGCGGCGATCCGACGATGTTCCTGCACATCTTCTGGTTCTTCGGCCATCCCGAGGTGTACATCATGATCCTGCCGGCCTTCGGGATCATCTCGCAGATCCTGCCGGCCTTCGCGCGCAAGCCGCTCTTCGGCTACGCGTCGATGGTCTACGCGACGGCCTCGATCGCGATCCTGTCGTTCATCGTCTGGGGCCACCACATGTTCACCGTGGGCATGCCGGCCGCGGGCAACCTCTTCTTCATGTACGCGACGATGCTGATCGCCGTGCCCACGGGCGTGAAGGTCTTCAACTGGATCGCGACGATGTGGAAGGGCGAGATGACCTTCGAGACGCCGATGCTGTTCGCGATCGGGTTCCTGTGCCTCTTCACCATCGGCGGATTCTCCGGGCTCGTGCTCGCGATCGTTCCCGTCGACATCACGTTGCACAACACGTACTACGTCGTCGCGCACTTCCACTACGTGCTCGTGTCGGGCGCGCTCTTCGCGATCATCGCCGGCATCTATTTCTGGCTGCCGAAGTGGTCGGGCAAGATGTACAACGAGGGCCTCGGCAAGCTCCACTTCTGGCTGTCGATGATCGGCTTCAACCTCGCGTTCTTCCCGCAGCACTTCCTCGGCCTCGCCGGCATGCCGCGGCGCATCCCGGATTACGCGCTGCAATTCGCCGAGTGGAACATGTGGTCGTCGATCGGCGCCTTCATCTTCGGCTTCTCGCAGCTGATCTTCCTCTACAACGTGATCGCGACGATCCGCTCCGGCAAGCCCGCCGAGCAGAAGCAGTGGGAGGGCGCGGACTCGCTCGAGTGGACGCACCTGCCGACGCCGATGCCGTACCACACGTTCGTGACGCCACCGATCGTCAGATAGGCGACAGACACCGATGGAAGCGAGCCCCGTGGACCCGAAGCAAAGGAAGAGGGCGATCGCGAGCGCGATCACCCTCGCCGCGATGGCCATCGGCATCTATCTCGTCGTGATGCTCAAGTTCTTCGTCTACAAGTGAACGCCGCCGTCCAGCTCGAGAACCGCCGCCTGATGGGCAAGCTGCTCGTGATCGCGGTCGGAATGCTCGGCTTCGGCTTCGCGATGGTGCCGATGTACCGGCAGATCTGCCAGGCGATCGGACTCGACTCGACTCGCGTCGTCGCGGCATCGACGAACACCCAGGTCGACGCGAGCCGCGAGGTGACCGTGGAGCTCCTCGCTTCGAGCGCGGGGTTGCCGTGGCGCTTCGAGGCGCTCGACCGCGCGGTGAAGCTGCACCCGGGCGAGCTGGTGAGCGTTCGGTATCGCGTCGTGAACACGCTGGGACGCGAAGTGACGGCGCGCGCGCGGATGAACACGGCCCCCGAGGCGGCCGAGCGCTACATCGCAAAGCAGGAATGCTTCTGCTTCTCGAACCAGACGTTCGCGGCGGGCGAGACCCGCGAGATGCCGGTCGTCTTCCGGGTGCTCACCGACGCGCCACGTGATCTCTCGACCATTTCGCTTTCGTACACGTTCTTCGAAGTCCCGGCGAAGAGCGGATGATCAAGGCGTTCAAGGCGGTCTTCTGGAGCTTCTTCGGGGTGAGGAAGGGCGCGGAATACGAAGCGGACCTGAAGCGCCTGAAGCCGCAGCATGTGATCTTCGCGGGCCTGGTGACCTGCGCGATGCTCGTGCTGGCGTTGTTCGGGTTGGTGAAGCTCATCACGCGATAACAGGAAACTGTCAGAAAGAACCAAGGAGCAACGACTGTGGAACAAACTCAGCCCACCGGCTATTACTTCGCGCCGCCCTCCCACTGGCCGGTCGTCGGATCGATCGCGCTTTTCTTCATGGCGAGCGGCGGCGTCCTCCTCATGAACAGCTACGGCGTGGGCTGGATCCCCTTCGGGATCGGCATCTTCACGCTGGTCTACATGCTGTTCGGATGGTTCGGCACGGTGATTCGCGAGAGCGAAGGGGGCCTGTTCAATGCCCAGGTCGACCACTCTTTCCGCTGGGCGATGAGCTGGTTCATCTTCTCGGAGGTGATGTTCTTCGCCGCCTTCTTCGGAGCGCTCTGGTACGCGCGCCAGTATTCGGTGCCCTGGCTCGGAGACCTCGACAACAAGCTCCTCTGGCCGGACTTCGCCGCGCACTGGCCGACCGCGGGTCCCTATCGTCCGCCGGAGTTTTCCGCGATGCACGCGTGGGGAATCCCGGCGATCAACACCCTGCTGCTGCTCTCCTCCGGCGTGACGGTCACCTGGGCGCACTGGGCCCTCAAGAAGGGCGATCGCTCCAACCTCATCTTCGGGCTCGCGCTCACCATCATCCTCGGCGTGACGTTCATCACGCTGCAGGCGATCGAGTACGGCCACGCGTATTCGGAGCTGAACCTCAAGCTCAGCACGGGCGTCTTCGGATCGACCTTCTTCATGCTCACCGGCTTCCACGGCTTCCACGTGACGCTCGGGGTGACCATGCTGATCGTGATTCTCTTCAGGAGCGTCGCGGGCCACTTCAAGCCGGACCACCACTTCGGCTTCGAGGCGGTGTCGTGGTACTGGCACTTCGTCGACGTGGTGTGGCTGTTGCTCTTCGTGTTCGTGTACTGGCTGTAAGAACGGGGCGCGCGGCACGGAACAAGCCGCACTTCGGTGCGGCTTTTTCTTTCCCGCCGCGGCGCGGGCTAGAGCTTGCCGCCGGGGATCCAGCCGAAGTAATACGACCCGATGAGGAGCGCGAAGACGAGCAGGGACAATGCGATGCGGATCGTGAGCGAGATCACCGCGCGGTTGGTCTTGCCCTTGTCCTTGTAGACGAAATAAAGCCCCGAGAAGAGACTCGCGACGATGGCGACCAGAAGGACGAGGATGACGATCTTCATGGAGTGCGGCAGTCGATGTGCGGAATCCTAGTGTATCGCTCGCCTCGGGGACGCGCGCCTTGAGAATCGGCTCCCTGTACTTCGCCCCCGGATTCTGGCCGACGCTCGGCGCGGCGTTGCTGATCGCGCTCACGCTGTCGCTGGGACGCTGGCAGGTGAACCGCGGCGACGAGAAGGCCGCGCGCCAGTCCCTCCTGGAAGCACGGGCTCGCGAGAGTCCGGTGGTTCTCACGGGCTCCTTCGCCGACCCGCAGCCGTTTCTCTATCGGCACGTGCGCGCCTCGGGAGAGTGGATCCCCGAGGGCCAGGTGTTCATCGACAACCGGATCGACGAGGGTCGCGCGGGATTCCACGTGATCACGCCGCTTCGCCTCTCGGGAACGAAGGACGCCGTTCTCGTGAACCGGGGCTGGATCGCGAGGGGCGCCGAGTATCCGAAAGCCCCACCGGTCCCGGTGCCCTCTGGGGGCGTCGAGATTTCCGGAATCGCCACCGTTCCCCCGCGGCGCGTGCTCGAGCTCGCTTCCGAAACGGTGTCGGGAAGCGTATGGCAGAACCTCTCGATCGAGCGCTATCGCGAGCGCACCTCGATCCCGGTGGTTCCCATCCTGGTTCTCGCGGAGGGATCGACCCCGGGACTCGCGCCCGTGCGCGAGAGTCCCGACGCGGGGGAGGCGAAGCATCGCGAGTACGCCCTCACGTGGTTTTCCCTTGCCGCGACGACGCTCGCGCTGTGGATCGGCCTCAACCTGAAGCGGGCGCCGTGAAGCTCTCGCCTCGCGCCAAGCTCGCGTTGATCGCGGCGATTTTCGCGCTCCCCATCGTCGCCTCGCTCACGGTGTATCGCTTCTTCCCTCCCGAGCCCACAGCGAACTATGGCGAGCTGATCCTTCCGCCGCGGTCCCTCGTCGAGGACGCGCTGCCGCGGCCCGGCGCCACGGCATTCCGGTTCGGCGAATTGCGCGATCGATGGATCCTGATCGCTTCGGACTCCGGAGCATGCGACGCGCCCTGCGCGGCGAAGCTTCACGTCATGCGCCAGGTCCGCCTCGCTCTGGGGCGCGACGCCTCGCGTGTCGCGCGCGTGTTCGTGGTGGATGACGGCCTCGCGCCCGATCCGGCCGCGCTGGGTCCCCTCGAGGACCTCGTCGTGGCGGTGACGCCGCGGGGCGTTGCGATCCCCGCCGGCGCCGCGAACGACCGCGACCACATATATCTCGCCGATCCGCGCGGCAACGTAATGATGCGCTGGACCTCGCAGCCCGATTTCCGAGGCATGCTGAAGGATCTCGTGCGATTGCTGAAGGCCTCGCAGATAGGCTGAAAAGCTATAATTGCAGGTTCCCATGTCCCACGAAGCCATCGCGAATCCCACACCCGGCATAGGCGCCCAGTTCTGGCGCCTCACCAAGCCGCGGGTCGTCTACCTGATCGTGTTCACCGCGATGATCGGGATGCTTCTCGCGACCCCCGGCTTGCCGCCACCGGACCTGTTCATCGCTGCGACGCTCGGAATCGCGCTGGTGGCGGGAGCGGCGGCCGCCTTCAATTGCCTCGTCGAGCAGAAGATCGACGCCGCTATGGCGCGCACGCGGGGCCGCCCCACCGTCATGGGCACCATCTCGTCTTCGCAGGTCGTGATCTTCGCGGGCATCATGGGCGGCCTCGGGCTCGCGATCCTGTGGCACGCGGTGAATCCGCTCACGATGTGGCTCACGCTCGGCACCTTTGTCGGATACGCCGTGATCTACACGGTGATCCTCAAGCCCGCGACGCCGCAGAACATCGTGATCGGCGGCGCTTCGGGCGCCATGCCTCCGGTGCTCGGCTGGGCCGCGATCACGGGCGACGTGACCTACCAGCCGCTGCTCCTCTTCCTCATCATCTTCGCGTGGACGCCGCCGCACTTCTGGGCTCTCGCGCTTTACCGCCGCAACGAGTACGCCCGCGCGGGCGTGCCGATGCTTCCCGTGACCCATGGCGAGGCGTTCACGAAGCTGCACCTCCTGCTGTACACGTTCCTCCTAACGTCCGCCACGCTGCTGCCGTTCGCATCGGGCATGGCGGGCTTCTTCTACCTCGGCGTCGCGCTCGTGCTCGACGCGGCATTCCTCGGCTACTCGGTCGCGATCTGGCGCCACTACAGCGATGCCCTTGCCAAGCGCACGTTCGCCTACTCGATCTTCTACCTCGCCATGCTTTTCGCCGCGCTCATGGTCGACCACTACCTGGCGGTGTTCGCCGGGTGAGGCGCGTGCGCTCGCCCGCGATCGCGCTCGCCTGTGCCGCGTTCCTGGTCGCGGCGTGTGACCTTGCGGGGGAATCGCGCACTCCCTTCAAGGGGATCGACGTCACGGGCTCCGCGATGGGCAGGCAGTTACGCCTGACCGATCACAACGGCCAGCCCCGATCGCTCGAGGATTTTCGCGGCAAGGTCGTCGTCGTCACGTTCGGCTATACCCAGTGTCCGGATGTATGTCCCACGACGCTCTCGGATCTCTCCTCGGCGGTGAAGAAGCTCGGCGCCGACGCGTCGCGCGTGCAGGTTCTGTTCGTGACGATCGATCCGAAGCGCGACAAGCCGGAGCTCCTCAAGGAATACGTGCCGGCGTTCAATCCGGCATTCCTCGGCCTTTATGGCGACGCGGCGGCGACTAAGGCCGCGACGAGCGAGTTCAAGGTCTACGCCCAGGAGCGGGCGGGGAAGACGCCCGAAACATACACGATGGACCACACCGCGCAGACTTTCGTGTTCGGCAAGGATGGGCGCCTGCGGCTCGTGGAATCCTTCGGCGCGACGCCCGATGCGATGGCCTCGGACTTGAGGCTCCTTCTCGACTCGTAGGAGCGAGCGCTTCGAGAGGGAGTCCATCCCCAAACAAGAACGGGGCCGAAGCCCCGTTCGCGAATGGTCCGGCGGCGCCCTCAGTGAAGCGTCGCCATCTGCTTCTTCATCTTCTGCATCGCCTTCGCTTCGATCTGGCGGATACGCTCGGCCGATACGTTGAATTCGACGGCGAGCTCGTGCAGCGTCTTCGGATCCGACTCCGCGAGCCAACGTGCCTGCACGATTCGGCGGCTGCGATCGTCGAGGCTCAGCAACGCTTCGGAAAGTCCGCGGCTATTCATCGCCTCGGTCTGCTCGCGCTCGAACAGCTCGGCGGGTCCCTCGGATGTTTCCGTGAGGTACGCGATCGGAGTGACCGGCGCTTCCTCGCCATCTTCCGGAGAGGGCTCGAGGGCGATGTCTCCACCCTGGAGGCGCTGCTCCATCTCCACGACGTCGCTTTCCTTCACGTTCAGGGTCTCGGCGACCTGACGAATCTCGCCGGGGGTGAGCGCCTTGGTGCTCTTCTTCATGCTGCGCAGGTTGAAGAACAGCTTGCGTTGGGCCTTCGTGGTGGCGATCTTCACCATCCGCCAATTGCGCAGGATGTATTCGTGAATCTCGGCCTTGATCCAGTGGATCGCGAACGACGCGAGGCGCACGCCGCGCTCCGGGTCGAAACGCTTGACGGCCTTCATGAGGCCGATGTTGCCTTCCTGCACAAGGTCCGCCTGGGGCAGGCCGTAGCCCATGTAATTGCGCGCGACCGACACGACGAGGCGCAAGTGCGGCAGCACCAGGCCGCTCGCGGCCGTGACGTCGTCGCTATCGCGCAAGCGGCGCCCGAGCTCAAGCTCGCGCTCCGCGGTCAGCATCGGAATCGCGTTCACGGCCTGGACATAGGATTCCGGGCTGGATACCGGCGGAAGGGCCGGCAGGTTCAAGCTTGCCATGGGGTGGTCTACCTCCTGTTGATTCAATTTTAGCACTCAGCGAGTTAGAGTGCTAAGGGGCGAGTGAGTTCCTACCTCGACGGCGAGAACTGCCGAAGCTCGCGGCCAACCGCCCACCAAGCCCCGAGAAGCCCGAGCCCGGCCGCTCCGACCGTAATAGCCAAGCAATCCATTAGAGGCAGGAAAACGACCTTAAGTTCAGCGGCATAGTTTGGAGTAAGTGCTCGCAATTCCGTGCCAACCCACCAGGCGATGGCCCAGCTGAGAAGAACCGCCACCGCTCCGGCAAGGCCGCCCTGCACCAGGCCGTGGTACAGGAACGGCCTGCGCACGTCCGACGCGGTAGCGCCGATGAGCTGGCTCACCTCGATCTCTTCGCGCTGGGAGACGACCTGAAGGCGGATCAGGTGACCCACGATGAAGGTGACGGCGCTCGCGAGCCCGACAGCGACGAATGCCAGGATGCGGTTGGCAAAACGGACCCAATGGCCGAGGCGCTCGGCCCATTCGAAGTCGGCCACGACCTGGTCGACCTTCGGAAGCCTCGACCAGGTCTCGCGTGCCTGCGCGATCGTCGTCGGATCGGTGCTTCGCACGCGCACGGTGAACGCATGGGGCAGCGGATTGCGATCGAGGCTCGCAAGAAGCTCGGCAAGGTGGGTAGACGCCTTCAGCTCCTCGAGCGCTTGCGAGCGCGGCACGAATTTCACCGCCGCCGCCAGGGGATGAGCGCTCAACGCATCGCCGACGCGCCGCGCATCTTCGTCGCTCGCATCCAGGGCGAGGTAGACGTTCACGTGCGGATCGGTCTCCAGACCCGAGGTCACGGTCCCCACGCTCTGCAGCGCGACCGCGGCCATCACCGGGATGGCGATCGCGACCGCCAGCACCAGCACGGAGAAGGCGGCGCCGAGCGGTTGCGAGCCCACGCGCCGCCATGCGTCCGTGAATGCGTGCCAGTGCACGCGCAGCCAGATGCTCATGAGGCCGCGAGCTCTTCGCCGATGGGCGCAACCGTCCCGCCCTCGAGCGAGAGGCGGCGGCAGCCGAGGCGCTTCAGGCTCGCCTCGTCGTGACTCGACAGCAGCACCGTGACTCCCACCTGGTGGAACGAGG
>JADGRS010000368.1 GCA_017880705.1 Burkholderiales bacterium | reverse complement strand
AATCCAACGTCCGCGATGAGCCGCACAAAATATGCCGCGACGATATAGAACGCCACGTAGCGAGGCTGTGCATAGCGAGGTAAGGTCATCTGGTTCCCGCAAGGCCAATGGCTTCCTGGTACGCCCCTCAACGACTAGATTCCGAACAGCTCCTCGGCGTTGCCCTGGTAGAGCTTCTTCTTGTCCGCGTCGGAGATCGGCAGGTCGTCTGTGACCTTCACCTCCTCGGGCGCGAACTGGTAGGGGTAGTCCATCGCGTACATCACGCGCTCCATGCCGAGGACCTGCTGGCAGAAGAGGATCGCCGGCTGCCACTGCATGCCGCTCGTGGTGTACCAGAAGTTCTCCTTCAGGTAGTCGCTCGGCTTCCGCTTGAGCGGCCCCGCGCCGGGATAGCGCTTGGAGCGCACGATCGCGGCGTGCATGTAGTCGAGGCGAAAGTGCCAGAACGGCAGCCCCTCGCCCAAGTGGCCGAGCACGATCTTGAGCTTCGGGAAGCGGTCGAAGACGCCGCCGAACACCATGCGCATCGCATGCAGCCCGGTTTCGGCGGCGAAGCCGAACACCGCGCCGTCCAGGCCCCGCGGCAGGTAGGGCCCGATCATCGCCGGCGGCGGCGCCTGCGGGTGGATGTAGATCGGCACGTCGAGCGACTCGGCGGCCTCGAAGATCTCCCAGAACTTCTCGTCGTCGAGGTACTCGCCCATGGTGTGCGAGTTGACCAGCCCGCCCTTCAGGCCGAGCTTCTTCACCGCGCGCTCGAGCTCCTTCGCCGCCGCTTTCGGGTCCTGCGGCGCGAACGCGGCCAATCCGCAGTAGCGGGTGGGGTGCTTTCTTATTGCTTCTGCTACCTGATTATTGGTTTCAACGGATAAGGAAACGGCAGTACCTGCATCAAAAACCTGCACTCCGGGAGCGGACAGCATCAGCAGCTGCATGTCGATGCCGCTCGCGTCCATGTCGGCGATGCGCTCGGCGCCGAGGTCGACGATGCGCCTTCTCAGGTCGAGGGCGCGCTGGGAGGGCGAGTGCAGGTAGTGGCCCCACAGGCTGAGGAAGCCCGGGTCCCACGACGCGGGCTTGGTGGAGAGGACCTTCTCGTAGCCCTTGAGCACCTCCGGCGTGCTCCAGGCTTCCTCGGTGGCGATGCGCTTGTAGGCAGGCATGCGGTTTCCTATTGGGGCTGGATTTTCGCGATCTCGGCGTAGCGTTTCCAGCGCGCCGCGTCGCTCTGCATGAGCGCCTGCATCGACGCCGGCGTGCCGGGGAAGGGCTCGAAGGCGTTGCGCGCGAGGAACTGCTTCGTCTCCTCCTCGGCGGTGATCTGGTTGAACCAGGCGGCGAGCTTCTCCACCAGCGGCCGCGGCGTCGCCGCCGGCACCACCACGCCCCACCACGGCGTCACGTCGTCGCCGCCGTAGCCGAGCTCGGTGAGCGTCGGGATCTCGGGCAGCGCGAAGGAGCGCTTCGCTGAAGTTGCGGCGAGGATGCGGATCTTGCCGCCCTTGTACTGGCCCATCATCCAGGTGGCGTCGTAGGAGATGAAGTCGAGCTGGCCTCCCAGCAGGTCGATCAGCGCCTGCGCGTTCCCCTTGTAGGGCACGTAGGTGGTGTGCAGCCCGGCCTTCGCCTTGAACAGCTCCGCCGCGATCACGCCGGTGTTGTTGCTCGTGCCGTAGAAGCCGTGGTTCGGCTTCGCCTTCAGCGAATCGACCAGCTCCTGCACCGACCTGACCGGCCTTGCCGCGTCCACCGCGATCGCGAACGAAAGCGAGGCGATGGTGGTCACCGCGGCGAAGTCCTTCGCCGGGTCGAAGGGCAGGCTCTTGAAGAGGTGCGGCGCCGAGGCGATGGTCGAGGAGACCGGGGTGATCATGAGCGTGTAACCGTCGGGCGCCGCGTGCGCGAGCTCCGCGGTGGCGATGGTGCCGTTCGCGCCGGGCTTGTTCTCGACGATCACCGGTCTTCCGGCGAGCTTCGAGAGCCGATCGCTGTAGAAGCGCACCACGGCGTCGGCGCCCGAGCCGGGCGCGAAGTTGCAAAGCGAGCGGATCTCGCGCGCAGGAAACTCCTGTGCTGCCGCGCTTTTCAGGGAAAAACTCAAAATCAAAAAGAAGATGATTCGGGGCATCCCAATCCTCCTGCGGCAAGTCTACCCCGGCAGTATGAGATCTCGGCCGCCCGATGATGCAGCCCGGATCTGATCCCGACGTGAAGCTCTGGAAGATCACGGCATCGCGTTTCGCGGCTCAAAAACGTCGACTGCAGGTCTACAATGAAGTCCATGAACTCGCGCGCTCGCGGCGACGCGGCCCTGCTCGAAGTGAACCGCCGGTTCTACGATCCCCTGTGGACGGACGCGCGGCTCGTCGAACCGCACCGATTCAATACGTGGCCGCTCGTGTGCTCGCTGATTTCTCCCTTGCGACCGCGGCTCGAAGTCGCTCCGGGATTGCGACCGCGGCTTCCGCTCGATGAGACGTACTTCGTGGACTTCAGTTCGCCGGCCGTGGCGAAACTGCGCGCACGCGGAGCGAACGCCGTGGTCGCGCTGGTATCCGCGCTGCCGTTTCCGGATCATGCATTCGAGCTCGTCTGCGCCCTTGACATCATCGAGCATGTGGACGATGAAGACGCGGTCCTGTTCGAGCTGTCCCGCGTAGCCGCCCCCAATGCGTCGTTGTTGCTCTCTGTGCCGCTGCACCCCGAGCTGTGGACGGCGTTTGACGATTTCGTCGGGCACCGCCGTCGCTACGATCCGCAGCGGCTGATCGCGAAGCTCGCAGAGCACGGATTTTCCGTGGAGCAAAGCGCCGGCTTCGGAATGCGACCAAGATCGTCGCGGCTGGTCGACATCGGCATGTGGTTTCTTACCCATCGCCGCGAGCGTGCGATGTGGTGGTACAACCGGGTCTTCATGCCGCTGAGCGTGTACTTTCAGAAAAGGCTCTCGCTCGCCGCCGGACTGTCGGGCGCCCGGCACGCCGATGAGGTGCTGCTCGTGTGTCGCAAGCATGGCACGTGAGGTCTTCGTGTGAACCGGCAAGCATCCAGGTCGAGAGAGGACGTCCAACGCCAGCGGGTCAATTCGTGTCCGCTCCCGGCGAAGGTGTGAAGAATAGGTCAGTCCGTTCATCGAGATTGGGATAGACGGAAGCGCCCGACCTAATATGCTGTTCAGAAAGAGCTCGGCCCGTGCGGCCAAGCCTATCGAGACAAGAGACAGACGTAATACCGATCGGTTTGCATGACAGTCAGGCGTCTAGTCACATGCCTCCAACAACTCTCACCGTTGCGACCGTTCAGCTTGCTTGCGAGCTTGGCGACATAGACGGAAACCTGAAACGTGCCGCGAGCTTGGCCGAGCAGGCTGCCAGCCAAGGCGCAAGGCTTGTGCTTTTCCCAGAACTCATGCCCGGTGGCTACACGCTTACCGAGAAGATTTGGGATACCGCAGAACCATTTGATGGGCCAACAACCCGGTGGATGCGGTCGATATCTCGGCGCCTCGGAATTTTCCTTGGAACGACCTTTCTTGAAGCCGAAGGCGAACACTTTTACGACACCTTCGTC
>JADGRS010000367.1 GCA_017880705.1 Burkholderiales bacterium | reverse complement strand
CGAGAGCTCGCCCGCCTCGTAAAGCGCCCAGATCTCCTTGCCGTAGTCGGTCGCGAGGAGATCCGGCGCGAACTTTCCGAAGAAGGCGCGCAGGTTGTCGACATCGCGCACCAGCATGCGCGGCGCGTGGTTGTTGCCCGCGGCGTCGATCGCCTGCGGAAGGTCGATGATCACCGGCCCGTCGGCGCCGAGGAGGATGTTGTATTCGCTCAAGTCGCCATGGACCACGCCCGCGGCCAGCATGCGCACGACCTCGCGGACCAGCCGCTCATGCAGCTCCATCGCCAGCTCGGCGGTGAAGTCGAGATCATTCAACCGTGGCGCGGCGTTGCCCTCGGCGTCGACGACAAGCTCCATCAGGAGCACGCCTTCGTGGAAGTTGTAGGGTTTGGGCACCCGCACGCCGGCGGACGCAAGGCGGTAGAGCGCGTCGACCTCGGCGCTCTGCCACGCGCGCTCCTGCGCTTCGCGGCCGAAGCGCGTGCCTTTCGCCATGGCGCGCGCCTGGCGGCTGTTCTTGGTCTTGCGATTCTCGGTGTAATCGACCGCCTGGCGGAAGCTGCGCTTGTCGGCTTCCTTGTAGACCTTGGCGCAGCGCGTGTCCGCGCCGCAGCGGACCACGAAGACCATCGCTTCCTTGCCGCTCATGAGCTGGCGCACGACCGTATCGACGACCCCGTCCTCGACGAGCGGCTGGAGGCGCTTGGGGACCTTCAAGCGGGCGCCGGCTCTTCGCGGAACGCGAAGAGCAGCGCGTCGGCGGGCACGAGCTCGTTCTCGCCGAACGCGACCCGCTCGATGACGCCCTCGCGCGGGCTCGTGATCGTGTGCTCCATCTTCATGGCCTCGAGGATCATCAGGGCCTGGCCCTTCTTCACGCGCTCTCCCTCGGCGGCCAGGACCTTGACGACGCGGCCCGGCATGAGCGACGTGAGGCGCGCGTCGGGAAGCACGTCGGCGGGCTCGTAGTGGAAAGGATCGACGAGCTCAAGCTCGAAGCGGCCTCGCGGGGTCGTGACGCTCATTCGCGAGTCGAGCCGCGCCGCGATGGCGAAGAAGACCTCGCCGTCGAGCGCGACCTGCATGCGATCGCCGTCGCTGGGACCGAGCGCCACGCGCCGCTTCGCGCCGCCGACGTCGATCATCGCGTGCCCGGGACGGAACTCGGCCTCGAGGCGCGACACCTCGCCGCCTTCGCCCTTCAGCTCCATGCGGCGCATCGAGGGCTGGTTCAAGCGCCATCCGCGGGTATCGTTCCAGGGGGAGGGCGGGGCGCTCCCGATGGCGTCCTGCTCGTCGCGGAATACGCGCGCCGCTGCGGCGACCAGCGCTTCGGCGGGCGCGGCGATTCCTTCCGGCAGCAGCTGGGCGCGATGGCGCTCGATGAACGCGGTGTCGGTATGGCCCGCGATGAACGCCGGATGCTTCACGACGCGCTCGAGAAACGCGAGGTTGGTCTTCACGCCGAGGATCGCGGTCTCGGCGAGCGCCGCCTGCATGCGCCGCGCCGCTTCGTTGCGATCGTCGCCCCACACGATGAGCTTGGCGATCATCGGGTCGTAGAAGACGCTCACCTCGTCGCCTTCGCGCACGCCGGTATCGAGGCGGACTACTTCGTCGATTTCCAGGGGCGCGCGCAGCACTCCGATGCGCCCCGTCTCCGGAAGGAAATTGTTGGCCGGGTTCTCGGCGCAAAGGCGAACCTCGATCGCGTGGCCTCCGGATGTGATCTCGCCTTGTTTCAGCGGCAAGGGCTCGCCCGAAGCCACGCGCAGCTGCCATTCGACGAGATCCTCGCCCGTCACCATCTCGGTGACAGGATGCTCGACCTGAAGGCGCGTGTTCATCTCCATGAAGAAGAACCTGCGGTCGGCGCCGGCGATGAACTCGATGGTGCCCGCACCGCGGTAGGCGATGGCGCGCGCCGCGGCGACGGCCGCATCGCCCATTGCCGCGCGCATGGCGTCATCCAGAAACGGCGAGGGCGTCTCCTCGAGCACCTTCTGGTGGCGGCGCTGGATCGAGCACTCGCGCTCGAAGAGGTGCACGTAGTTGCCGTGGGTGTCGCCGAACACCTGGAACTCGATGTGGTGCGGGCCCTGCACGAATCGTTCGAGCAGCACCGCGTCGTTGCCGAACGCGCTCTTCGCCTCGCGGCGCGCCGCCGCGAGCTGCTCGTCGAACTCGGCATCCTTCGTGACGAGGCGCATGCCCTTGCCGCCGCCGCCCGCAGTGGCCTTGATGAGGAGCGGGAAGCCGACCCTCGTCGCTTCCGACCTGAGGAATTTCGCGTCCTGATTCTCGCCGTGGTATCCCGGCACCACGGGAACGCCGGCCTTCTCCATGATCGCCTTGGCGCGGTCCTTGAGGCCCATCTTCTCGATCGCGTCCGGCGTGGGACCGATGAAGACGAAGCCCGCCGCCTCGACGGCGCGCGCGAAATCCTCGTTCTCCGAAAGGAATCCGTAGCCCGGATGGATCGCCTGGGCGCCGCTCGATCTCGCGACCTCGATGATCGCGTCTCCCCGCAGGTACGACTCCACGGGCCGGGGACCGCCGATGAGATACGCCTCGTCGGCCTGCTCGACGTGCAGCGCGTGCGCGTCGATCGACGAGTGGACGGCGACCGTGCGGATCGCAAGGCGCCGGCAGGTGCGCATCACGCGGCAGGCGATCTCGCCGCGGTTGGCGATGAGGATCTTGGCGAACACACTACTCTCCGGCCGGGAGGTCGGGCGGCACCTCCGGCTCGGGAACGACCGGAACCCAGGAGGCACGGCGCTTCTCGAGGAACGCGGCGACGCCCTCGCGGCCCTCGGGCGACGAGCGGATCTTCGCGATGCGCTCGGCGGTGTCCTGGATCAGCTCGCTCGTGACCGGGCGCGATGCGACCGCGCGGATGAGCTCCTTCGCCTCGCGTTGCGCGCTCGGCGCGCATGCGAGCATCGCGTCGACGATCTCGCCGATCCGGTCGTCGAGCGATTCGTGGGCGCCCACGAGCTCGTGCACGAGGCCGAGGCGCCAGGCCTCCGCCGCGTCGAAGCGCTCGGCCGTGAGGAAGTAGCGGCGCGCCGCGCGCTCGCCGATGGCGGCAACCACGTACGGCGAGATCACCGCGGGAATGAGCCCGAGCTTCGCCTCGCTCAACGAGAACGACGCCGATTGCGCCGCGACCGCGATGTCGCAGCACGCCACGAGCCCCACGCCGCCCCCGTAGGCCGGGCCGTGCACCCGTGCGAGCGTCGGCTTGCGCAGGTGGGCGAGGGTGCGCATGAGGGTGGCAAGGCCCATCGCGTCGCGGCGGTTCTCGTCCATCGAGAAACCCGCCATGCGCTTCATCCAGTTCAGGTCGGCGCCCGCGGAGAACGACTTGCCGGCGCCGGACAAGACGATCACGCGGATCCCGTCCTCGGCCTCCATCGAGCGCAAGGCCTCGGTGAGCTCGGCGATCAGCGCATCGTCGAACGCGTTGTGGCGGTCGGGGCGGTTCATGGTGATGAGCCCGAGGGGGCCCTGTCGCTCGATGGCGAGGGATTCGCTCACTCGATTTCCTCTACATGCGGAAGACGCCGAAGCG
>JADGRS010000366.1 GCA_017880705.1 Burkholderiales bacterium | reverse complement strand
CCGAGATGTTCGGCTACGAGATCGTTCCGTTCCTCTAGAGGCCCAGATTCTGGGGTAGCTGAGCTTCGGAGCCGGCTGAGGGCCCCGCGTGTATCATTCTCGGGAACCGGCTGCCCCCTTCCCTCGCAGAACAAGGCCGTGAAACTTCCTGCCTTCCTGAAATTCAGCGCCAACACCTGGATCCGCATCGCCGCGGGCCTGGTAGTGGTTCTCGCCTTCCTCTTCAACGAGGCGGGTTGGTACGAGTTCCGCTTCATCCAGCAAATGGAGCTGTGGGCCTACGACGCGCGGCTGCGGCTCTTCCTGCCCAGGACCCTCGACCCGCGCGTGGTGATCCTCGATATCGACGAGAAGAGCCTCAACGCCGAGGGGCGCTGGCCCTGGAGCCGCGACAAGGTGGCGCTCATCGTGCGCCAGCTCTTCGACAAGTACGCGGTCCGCGTCGTCGGCTTCGACGTGGCGTTTTCCGAAGCCGACACGAGCTCCGGCCTCGAGACCCTCGACAAGCTCGCCCAGAACGAGCTGAAGGGCGACGCGGATTTCCAGGCAACGCTGAAAGAGAAGCGCGCCTCCCTCGACTACGACCAGATCTTCGCCGACGAGATCGCGAAGCATCCCGTGGTGCTGGGTTTTTTCCTCGGCGGCAAGACCGACCAATCGGGCGTGCTTCCGCGGCCGATCCTCAACGACCGCACGATCACGGACAAGGGATGGGAGTTCAAGCACCACCTGGCGACCGGCTACAGCGGCAACGTCGCCAAGCTGCAGAAGAGCGCGGCTGACGCGGGCCACCTCTACCCGGCGCTCGACCTGGACGGACTGGTGCGGCGCGTCCCGATGCTCATGAAATACGGCGATGGCTATTACGAGGCGCTCTCCCTCGCGATGACGCGAACCTATCTCGGCAACGTCCCGCTCAAGGCGTTCGTGCAGCCTCCCTCCGTGGGCAATCTCGCCTCGATTTCGCGGCTGCAGATCGGCGACATCGTGATCCCGCTCGACGACCGGATGACGGCGCTCATTCCCTACCGCGGCGGCAGCGGCGTGTACCGCTATGTCTCGGCGACCGACGTGATCCGGGGAACGCTGCCGCCCGACGAGCTGAAGGACAAGATCATCATCGTCGGAACGTCCGCCCAGGGTCTCCTCGACCTGAGGGCGACGCCGGTGCGCGAGGACTATCCCGGCGTCGAGGTGCACGCGAACCTCATCAGCGGCTTCCTCGACCAGACCATCATGCACAAGCCCGACATCGTGCTCGCGATCTCGGTGCTCACGGTGCTGCTCCTCGGGGTGCCCCTCGCGATCATGCTGCCGAGGCTCTCGGCGCTCGGCTCGACGATCGCGGTGGCGAGCATCTCGATCCTCCTGGTCGCCGTGAACCTCTATGCATGGCGATCGCAGCACTTCGTGCTGAACGTCGCCGCGCCGGTGATGATGCTGGCCCTCCTCTACCTGCTGAACATGGCGTGGGGCTTCTTCATGGAGACGCGCTCGAGGAGGCTCATCACGGGGCTGTTCGGCACCTACGTGCCGAAGGAGCTCGTCGCCGAGATGTCCAAGAACCCGGAGGAGTACTCGATGCGCGGCGAAAGCCGCGAGATGACGGTGCTCTTCTCCGACGTGCGGGACTTCACCTCGATCTCCGAGGGCCTCACGCCGGAAGGGCTGAAGGACATGATGAACGCCTACCTCACCGAGATGACGCAGGTGGTCCAGGAGAAGCGCGGCACGATCGACAAGTACATCGGCGACGCGATCATGGCCTTCTGGGGCGCGCCGCTCGCCGATGCCGAGCACGCGGTCCACGCCGTCGAGTCGGCGCTCGCGATGCAGAAGCGCATGCGCGCCATCGAGACCGACTTCGTGAAGCACGGCTGGCCGATCCTGCACATCGGCGTCGGGCTGAACTGCGGCGAAATGAACGTGGGCGACATGGGCTCCAAGTTCCGCCGCGCCTACACGGTGATGGGCGACGCGGTCAACCTGGGATCGCGCCTCGAGGGCCTCACCAAGGAATACGGCATCGGCATCCTCGTCTCGGAGAACATCGTGAAAGCCGCGCAGGGCTTCGTCTACCGCGAGATCGACAAGGTGGTCGTGAAGGGCCGGCAGGAAGGGATCTCGATCTACGAGCCCATCGGCAAGGTGGGCGAAGTCGGCGAGACCGTGCTCCAGGAGATCGATCGTTTCCACAAGGCGCTCGAGCTCTATCGCAAGCAGAAGTGGGACGACGCGCAGGCCGCGCTGAAAACGCTCCAGTACGCCGCGCCGGACGTCAAGCTCTACAAGGTCTTCCTGAAGCGCATCGAGCATTTCCGCGTCAACACCCCGGGCCCCGCGTGGAACGGAACGTGGGTCTTCACGACCAAGTAACCTTCCCCCACGAAGAGCGCATCCCCCAACCCGGCGAGGCCTTCAGCGTCGCGGACGGCGTGTGGTGGATCCGCATGCCCCTTCCCTTCGCGTTGGACCACATCAACCTATGGATCCTCGCCGACGGCGACGGCTTCACGCTGGTCGACACGGGGTTCGGCGTCCCGGCGACGTGGGACCTTTGGGAGAAACATTTCACCGGCTTGCTCGCGGGACGCGAGGTGAAGAACATCGTCGTCACGCACTATCACCCGGACCACGTGGGCAGCGCCGGATGGCTCGTCGAAAAGACCGGGGCCCCCATGTGGATGACGTCCACCGAGTTCCTTTCCGCGCACGCGGCCCACGACGACACCGCGGGGTTCGATCGCGCGACGGGCGTGGCCTTCTTCGCGCGCAACGGGCTCGACGTCTCGCAGATGCCCGAGAGGATGCGCACCGGCAACGGCTACAAGCGCGGCGTGCCCACGATTCCGCTCAGCTACCGGCGCATGATGCACGGCGACCGGCTCTCGATCGGCGGGCGCGACTGGGAAGTCATCACGCTGTTCGGCCACGCACCGGAGCAGGCGGCGCTCTATTGCGCCGAGCTGAACGTGCTCATCTCCGCGGACCAGGTGCTGCCGCGCATCACGAGCAACGTCGGCGTGTGGGGCAACCAGCCCGAGGCCAATCCCTTGGCAGCCTTCCTCGGCTCCCTCAGCCGACTCGGCCACCTGCCGGACGACACGCTGGTGCTTCCCTCCCACGAGCGCGTCTTTCGCGGCCTGCACCCGCGCATCGCCCAACTCCACGAGCACCACGAGCGGCGCCTCGAGCGGCTACTGGAAGGTTGCGCTCAGCCCGTCACCGCCTACGAGGCGCTGCCGCTCCTCTTCAAGCGCACGCTCGACGATCATCAGATGATGTTCGCGATGGGCGAGGCGATCGCCCATCTCCACTACCTGCAATACCAGGGCAAGGTGCGGCGCCTTACGGACGATCGAGGCGTGCGTCGCTTCGCCGCGGCTCGGCCGGCTTGAGGTCGAATACCGCGAGCCGCGCGTCGATTTCGGCCGGCGCGCCATAGAGACGCGTCAGCTTGTCGAGGCAACGCTCGCCCTGACGGAACGGCCGCCCGTTCAACTGCTCGCGGTGCAGCAACAGGTAGCGCGCGCCGGATTGCCTCACCGCGGACACGTCGTCGAGGAAAATGAATTTTCGGAAGCGGAAACGCGG
>JADGRS010000365.1 GCA_017880705.1 Burkholderiales bacterium | reverse complement strand
ACTTCCCGGAAACCGACGTCGCCATGGTGATCGGCGCGAACGACATCGTGAACCCGAGCGCTCAGGACGATCCCTCGAGCCCGATCGCCGGGATGCCGGTGCTGGAAGTGTGGAAGGCGCGCAACTCGATCGTCATGAAGCGCAGCATGGCTTCGGGTTACGCGGGCGTGGACAACCCGCTCTTCTACAAAGAAAACAACCGCATGCTCTTCGGCGACGCGAAGAAGATGCTCGACGAGGTGCTCGCCGCGCTGAAGGCCTGAGACCGATTCGCCGGGCGACGGGAATCGGATGTAATCATTCTGTCATCGGTATGCGACGACAATCCGGACGCCGACCCCATTTCGGGGCCGTGGCGAATCCTCCCTGGAGAGTCCATCGTGCGCATGCTCGCGTTGTCCATCGCGTTGTCACTTGCAGTCCTCGTCGCCGGATGCGGAGGAAACGACAGCAATACCCGCGAGAAATTCACCGTCGCCGTGATCGGCGATGTGCCTTACGGCCTCACGCCCACCGATACCTCCCAGACCCTCGCGTTTCCGGGGTACGTAAGCGCCCTCAACGCGGACAAGGATGCCTCCCTGGTCCTGCACGTGGGCGACATCCACTCCGGCAAGCAATTCTGCACGCAGGACTACAACAACCTGATCGCCAACGACTGGAAGGCGTTGTCGAAGCCCCTCGTGTACACGCCCGGCGACAACGAGTGGTCCGATTGCCACAAGTCGGGCGAAGGCGGCGGCACCTGGAATACGGCGACGAGCTCCATCACCTACGTGGTCGATGCAAATGGCAACAAGGTCTCCTACCAGGGCGGCGATCCGGCCGCCAACCTCGACCTGGTGCGCAGCATGTTCTTCGCGCAGCCCGGCAAGGACTTCACCGGCAAGATGGATGTGCACAGCCAGGCGACCGAATTCGACACGGCGTTTCCCGCCGACGCCAAGTACGTCGAGAACGTGTGGTTCGAGAAATCCGGCGTGATGTTCGTGACCCTCAACATGCCCGGTGGCTCGAACAACGACACCGACATCTGGTACGGCGCGCCGACGATGAGCGCGGCGCAAACGCAGGAAGTCGCGAACCGGAGCGCCGCCAACTTGCGGTGGCTGGACGCCGCGTTCAAGAAGGCGGACCTCGCGGTGGTGATACAGATCCAGGCCGACATGTGGGATGTCGACGGCAAGACCGCGGCCCACCTCACGCAGTACAAGCAGTTCGTCGACAGCATCGCCACCCACGCGAGCGCTTTCGGCAAGCCCGTGCTGCTCCTGAACGGCGACTCGCACTTCTATCGCGCGGACAATCCGCTCGTTCCGGGCGCGCCCTGCACGGTCGAGCCGGCCCCCGGGACTCAGGCCGTGACCTGCATCGCGAGCGTCATGCCGGTGGGCAACCCGGCGGATCCGTACGTGAACCAGCCCAACGGCTACAACGTGCCCAACTTCCACCGCGTGGTCGTGCACGGCAGCGCCGCGCCGCTGGAATGGCTCAAGCTCGCGATCGATCCCAACTACGATCACAATGCGCCGGCCACGTCGACCAGCTTCGGGCCTTTCAGCTGGCAGCGGATGCCGGTGTCCTAGAGGGCCCCGGGTCCTTCAGAGCGCCATGTCGCGAGCCGACTGGAAACCCAGGATGGGCCCCGGCATCCCCTTGCCGAAGCCCAGGACCTTGAAGAGCTCTCCCATCTCAGAGGGCCCGATGAGGCGGTGCACGGCGCTCGTGCCCTTCAGGCGCGACAGGGTCATCGTCGGATCTCCTGCCGAGACCAGCACCGCGAGGCCGCACGAGATGAGGAAGTACGCCTGAGTCGTGAACCCGAAGATTTCCGCCCCGCCCTGCTCGGCCGCGCGCCCCATGGCGGTGAAATCGACGTGCGCGGTGATGTCCTGCAGCCCCGGCATGAAGAAGGGATCGCCGTGCACGCGATGGCGATAGTGGCAGCGCATCGTGCCCATCGATCGCTGCGGATGGTAGAACTCGCGCTCGGGGAATCCGTAGTCGATGAAGAGCGCGACGCCGGCCTCGAGCGATGACGCGATGGTGCGCACCAGCGCCTCGGCGGCGAAGTTGATCTCCGACAGGTAGTCGTAGTCGCCCGGGGGGAAGGCCGTCGCCGCGCGGCGCTTCAGCTCGCCATCCTGCAGCGGCTGGTCCTCGAAGGCGAAGCCCGCCTCGGTGAGGATCACGCCCTGCTCGGAATAGCTTCCTCCCGGGTCGCGATGAACGAGCGAGCACGGCACGACGTCGAGCACCTCGTTGGCGATCACCAGGCCGCGGATCTTCCCGGGCAGGCGATCGATCCATTCGAAGCGATCGATCTCCGCGGGAAAGCGCTGCGCAAGGAGCGCGCGCTGGCGCTCGCGCAGGTCGGGACTCACCTCGAGCAGCAGGTAGCGCCGTGGAAGGGTGCCCATCTCCTTCAGCGATTCCCAGAGGTCGGCCGCGAGGACTCCGGAACCGGGCCCCAGCTCGAGGATGTCGCCGCCGACGTCCTTCAGCACCTGCGCCGCCTGCAGCGCCAGGCATTTCGCGAACATCGGCGAAATTTCGGGCGAGGTGACGAAGTCGCCCTCGGAGCCGAACTTGCGCGCGCCCGCGGCGTAGTACCCCAGCCCCGGCGCGTAGAGCGCGAGCTCCATGTAGCGCGAGAAGGGGATCCACTCGCCTTCGGTGACGATAGTGCTCGCGATGTGCTCGGCGAGCTGCTGCGAATGCGCCGAGGCGTCCGGAGAGGGCGGAGGAAGGGCGGATTCTGCGGGGGATGGCATCGGGGCCTTCGGCTACACTCACGAAGTTATTCTTCGAGTGCGGCAAAATATAGCATGCAGGACGGCGCGGTCCTCGTGACGGGAGCGGCTCGGCGCATCGGCGCCGCGATCGCTCGCGCCCTGCACGCCTCCGGTGCGCGCGTCGCCGTGCACTGCCACCGCTCGCGGGCGGATGCCGAGCGCCTCGCCGCCGAATTGAACGCGCAACGCGCGGGCTCGTGCGTGGTCGTGCAGGGCGACCTGCTCGACGTGCCGGGCCTAGGCCGCATCATCGACGAAGCGGCGGGCGCCTTCGGGCGCCTCGATGCGCTCGTGAACAACGCGTCGTCGTTCTACGCGACGCCGTTCGGCGCGATCGGCGAACGCGAGTGGGAAGACCTCATGGGCTCGAACCTGCGCGCGCCGCTGTTCCTCGCGCAGGCGGCGGCGCCCCGATTGCGCGCATCGAAGGGTTCGATCGTCAACGTGGTCGACATCCACGCGGAGCGCCCTCTCAGGAATTTCGTCGTGTATTCGATCGCCAAGGCGGGACTCGCGGGACTCACGCGCTCGCTCGCGCTCGAGCTCGGACCCGACGTGCGGGTGAATGGCGTGTCGCCCGGGGCGATCGTCTGGCCCGACGGCGGGGCGCACTTCGGCGCCGCCGAGAAGGGCCGCATCACCGCGCAGACGCCGCTCGCGCGCATCGGAAGCCCGGAGGACGTCGCAGGCGCGGTTCATGGCTTCGAACATCTGGGTGGAACCGACCGAGATGCCCTGCACGTTCGCGCGCTTGCCCATGATCAGATACGGATTGAGATCGGCTGCGCCGGTCAAAACGCCGATCATCGAGACCTT
>JADGRS010000063.1 GCA_017880705.1 Burkholderiales bacterium | reverse complement strand
CCGCCTTGCGCACGTCCGCGGCAAGCTTGATGTCCCGCAGCTTGGTGTCGACGAGGTGCCCCTCGATGTCGTAGAGACCGTCCTCGCGCTTGTAGCCGCGGATCTCGATCGCGCGCGTGTGCAGCAGTTCGCGCGCGACCGTAGGCTCAAGCCCGGGCATCGGCCGACGCCGAGGTCGCGCCGGCCTTGCGCGCCTCCCGGATCGCGGCCGCGAACTCGGCACCCGTCTGGTAGCGCTTCTCGAAGTCCTTGGCGAGGGCCTTGTCGATGATCGGGTCGACCCACTCGGGAAGCGCCGGGTTGTAGCTGCGAATGGGCGGGTGCTCGTTGTTGGCGATCGCGAACATGAGCTGCGTCATCGACTCGCCCTCGAACGGCAGGCGGCCCGAGAGCATCTGGTAGAGCGTCACGGCGAGGGAGAAGAGATCGCTGCGCCCGTCGATCTTCTTGCCACCGAGCTGCTCGGGCGACATGTACGACGGCGTGCCGAGCACCATGCCGGTCTTGGTCTTCGACGAGTCGGTGATGCGCGCGATGCCGAAGTCGGTCACCTTCGCCGTGTCGCTCTCGGGCTCGTACATGATGTTCGCGGGCTTGATGTCGCGGTGCACGACGCCCATCGTGTGCGCGTAGCCCAGCGCGTCGGCGACGCGCTCGCAGATCGAGAGCACCTTGTCGGGCGGCAGGAGGTTCGGCTGCTTCGTGTACGGCACGAGATCCTTGCCCTTCAGGAACTCCATGGCGATGTAGCACAGGTCGTGCTCCTCGCCCGCGTCGTAGATCGTGACGATGTTGGGGTGGGTGAGGCGTCCCGCCGTTTCCGCCTCGCGGAAGAAGCGCTCCTTCGCGTCCTGCAGCTCGTCGGCCTCGAATTCGGCGGAAAGCGCCATCGTCTTGATCGCGACGACGCGGCCGATCTTCGGATCCTTGCCGCCGTAGACGACGCCCATCGCGCCCTTGCCGAGCTCCTTCTCCACCTGGTAGCGCCCGAGCATCGGCTTTTCCTGCGCGCCGCCCTGCAGCACCATGGTGCCCGCGTTGGTGCGCGCGCCGGCCGAGCCGCCGAGGATGATGGTTTCGGAAAGCTGCTTGTTGCGCCCGAGGCGCTCCTCGATGTCGCGGAATTTCGGATTGAAGGTCGACATGTAGCGAAAGACGCTCTCCGCCTTGTTGAATTGCCTGCGACGCTCGAAGTCGAGCGCGAGGGCATACATGTTTTCCATCACCTCCTCGTTCAGCGGCGCCTTGCGGAACTTGTCGAACGCCATGTCGAGCTGGCCCTGCTGCTGGAAGGCGAGGCCGAGCATGCGGTTGGATTCCGCGCTCGCGACGTCGGCCGCCTCCTTGCCGCGCTCGGTGACCAGGTAGCGCTTGGTCGTCAGCAGCGCGTGTCCCACGACGAGGAGCGTCACCGGCAGCATCAGCTGGACCCACAGGCCCGCGCTCGTCATGAGGCCGAGGTGCGTCGCGAAGAGCGCCACGAAGATGCCGGCGGTGATCATCGCGCCCTTGCCCGCGGAAAGGCGCGGCAGCAGCAGGATGATGTACAGCGCGACGAGAAGGTAGGCGCCGAGCGTCGCGATCGCGCCCCACGTGGGCGCAACGAAGAAATGCTCCTGCAGGATCGACGAGACCGAGTGCGCGAGGGTCTGCACGGGGCTCATCGACGCCGAGATCGGAGTCACCTGGCTCGCGCCGATGCCGGCCGCGGTCGCGCCGATGAGCACGATCTTGTCGGCGTACTTCGAGGCGGGGATCTTTCCGGAGTACACGTCGAAGAAGGAGTCCTCCGCGAAGGCGCGGGCGCCGCCGCGATCCTTGTAGAAGTACGTGTACATCTGGCCCGCGTCGTCGGTGCGGATGGTCTTGCCGCCGACCGAGACGCTCTCGCCGAGCGTCGCCTTGATGTCCTTCGAGGTGAGGTTGAGGCTCTTCGCCGCGAGCATGAGCGCGAGGGATGGATACTGCTGCCCGTAGTAGTCGATGACGAGCGGCTCGAAGCGCGTCGCGCCGTCCTCGTCGAGCACGGTGGTGAGGTGGCCGATCCCCGCGACCGACACGCCGATCTGCTCGATGGGCACCAGCGCGTTGATGCCGTAGAGGAACTGGCCGTTGGAGCCGCTCACCCCGCCGATGGTATTGCGCGTCACGTATTCGGGAAGCGGCTTGTCGGGCTTGCCCTGGGGCGGCTGGTAGCTCGACTCGTTGAATGTCATCGGCACCAGCACGTTGCCGGCCTTCTTCATGCTCGCGGCGAGACGCACGTCGCTGTTCAACGCGACCGATGCTTCGGAAAGGATCTTGCCGATCTCGGCGACTTCGCCGGGCGGTTGCGTGACCTGCGCCGCCGGCGTCTGCCCGCCGATGGGCGCGACGCCCTGCACGTCGTTCGGCAACGCGCCGGGATAGGCCTTGTTGTAGACGTCGAGCATCTTCTCGACGTACGCGAGGCCCGGATCCTTCTGCGCCTCCGAAAAGATCACGGTGTTGCCGATGACCTTGGCCTTCGCGGCGGCGAGCTGGTCGATCAGCTTCGCCTGCACCTCGCGCGGCCAGGGCCAGCGGCCGATGTTGGCGATCGACTGATCGTCGATGGCGATGACCGCGATCTTGTCGCTGGGCTGCTTCGAGGTCATCTTCACGCCGAGGTCGTAGCCCCAGCGCTCGAGTCCGGGGATGAATCCGGACATTCTCGCGAAACCGAAAAGGACGATCGCGATGACGAGGCCGAAAAACCAGTCGGCCTTCCAGAAAGCGGTCTTCATGAACTCTCCCTGAGTCTCTTGTCGCCCTCTGCAGGACGCAAGCGCTGTGGCTATGACCCCATCATACCTAGGGTTTTGTGACCGTTCACGCTCCCAGGGCGAGCTCCTCGCCCACGCCCCGCGCTCGCGCCAGCTTCATCAGCTCCGCCGCGATGATGAGGTCCTGCATCGCCATTCCCTGGGATTCGAAGAGCGTGATCTGCTCGGCGCCCGTGCGGCCCGCCCGCAGCCCCGCCACGATTTCGCCCAGCTCGGCCAGCATCCCCACGTGCAGGCGCCCCTTCTCGAGGGACGGAAGCAAATCCCCTGCCTCCTTCATGGCGCTCGGGCGCGAATCGACCACCACCGGGTTCGACCTTCGCACCGTGGCTTCGTCGATCTCCTGGCGCAGGAGCGAATTGGATCCGGCGGCGTTCACGTGGGTGCCGGGAGCGAGCCACTCGCCGTCGAAGACCGGCGTCGCGGAAGTCGTGATCGTGACCACGATGTCGCTGCCCTTCACCGCGTCCTCGGCAGACTTCGCCGCAACGACGTCCAGCGACAATTTCTGCCGCATCGTGTCGCAGAACTTCGCGACCTTCTCGGCGGAGCGCGAGAAGACCTTCACGCGCTCGAGCTTGCGGACCTCGGCGAGCGCCTCGAGCTGTCCCTGCGCCTGCCACCCGGAGCCGAAGATTCCCACGACCTTCGCGTCGGGGCGAGAAAGCCATTTCGCGGCGACGCCGCCCGCGGCGCCGGTGCGCATCATGCCCAGACGGTTCGCCTCGACGACCACGTCGAGGTTGCCGCGCTCGGCGCTGAAGCCGTACACGAGGAAGCGCACGCCCTCGCGGCTCGAGGTGTAGGCCTTGTATCCGAAGATGTTCGCCGACGGAACCGCCCCCTGCAGGATGTGCAGCGCCGCCTTGGGCAAGCGCGTTCTCTCGCGCGGCACGTCGATCGCGTTGCCGGTGGAGTATTCGCGATGCACGCGCTCGATCAGCTCGAGCGTGGTCTTCATGGTCAACAGCTGTTCGACGTGGGATTCGCGCAGGAGGAGCGCCATCGGAAGATCGCCGCGGAAAAGGAGGACGAATCTTAGCAAACCGATGCGTTCCCTCGCCGGCGGAGGGAACGCATCTTCGCCGCGGGCTACGGGAACGCGGGGACGGTCGGCTCGCTGCCGCGGTCCGCGGCTTCGGGATGGGTGCGCGCGATGATCGTCCGCAGCTCGTCATAGCGCCCCGCAGGAACGTCGAGCATCAGGAGAATCTTGCCGTCCTCGAGGTCATGCTCGAATCCCTTGAGCCGGGAGTTGGGGACCTGCAGCCCGACCATGCTCGCGATCCACATGCCCACGCCGGCTCCGACGATCGCCGCGATGAGCACCGCGACCATTTCGAGCGAGACCCCCTCGGGAGGGAAGCTGACGAGGAGCGCCCCCGCAAATGCGCCCATCAGCCCGCCGATCACGAGTCCCACGAAGGCGCCGTGGACCGTATCGGTCTTCTGGAGGTACGAGGCCTCGTGGAGCTCGCCCAGATCGGTGCCGCGCCGCGCGAGGAAATGCATGTGCTTGTCCTCGACTCGGGCGAGGAGCAGGTCGTTCGCGAGCTTGCGGGCGCTTCCCACGTCGGGGAGCGTGACGTACATCCTGAGTCTCATGATCGACCCCTTCTGCGCACCGGGGAAATCCAGCCTAGACCTGCTGGATCCGCATTTCAAGGGTGTATGAATCCGGCCTATCCTGCACGAGCTCCGGGAGCTCGAGAGCTTCAAGGTGCGTTGACGACCTCAGGGGAGGAGAACGGTCGAGCCGGTGGTCTTGCGGCCTTCGAGATCGCGATGCGCCTGGGCCGCATCCTTGAGCGCGTAGGTCTGGCGCGGTCCGACTTTCACCTTGCCGGACAGAACCATGGCGAAGAGATCGTTCGCCGAGGCGACGAGCTCGTCGCGCTTGGAGACGTAGCCCATGAGCGACGGCCGCGTCACGTACAGCGAGCCCTTCGCGGCGAGGATGCCGAGGTCCGTCGGCGGCACGGCTCCGGACGAGTTGCCGAAGGAAACCATGAGGCCGCGAACCGAGAGGCAATCGAGTGATTTCATGAAGGTGTCCTTGCCGACCGAGTCGTACACGATCGGGACCTTCTTGCCGCCGGTGATCTCGTTCACCTTCGCGACGAAGTCTTCCTTGGTGTAGATCACCGTATGCGCGGCGCCGTGCTCGCGCGCGAGCTTCGCCTTTTCCTCCGAGCTCACGGTGCCGATCAGGTTCACGCCGAGCGCCTTCGCCCACTGGCAGGCGATGAGGCCGATGCCGCCGGCGGCCGCATGCCATAGCACGGTGTCGCCGGCCTTCGGCACGAGGTACATGCGGCGCAACAGGTACTGCACCGTGAGTCCCTGCAGCATCATGCTCGCCGCCTGCTCGAAGGAGATGCCCTCGGGAATCTTCACCAGGCGATCGACTGGATGCACCTTGAGCTCCGCGTAAGCGCCGATCGGACCGTTCGCGTAGGCCACCCGATCGCCCGGCTTCAATTCCGTCACGCCGGAACCGACGGCTTCGATCACGCCGGCGGCCTCGAGGCCGATGCCCGACGGCATCGGCATCGGGTAGAGACCCGAGCGGTGATACGTGTCGATGTAGTTGAGGCCGACCGCCTTGTGGCGAATCAGCGCCTCGGCGGGCCCGGGCTGCGGGACGTTCACGTCTTCCCATTGCAGGACTTCGGGACCGCCGGTCTTGTGGAAACGGATTGCGTGCGCCATGGATGTCACTCCTGCTACGAGCCCAGAATTGTACCCGCCGCGACGCCGGCCGATTTCGCCCACTCGGCCGCGGCAACCTTCTTGCCTTCCTCCGGCTTCACTTTCGAGACCTCGATCTGGCCGCCCTGCGCCGTGATGCGGATCGATTCGGGGCCGACGTCGGTGATCTCGCCGATCTTGCCCTTCACCGCGCCGAAGGTGCGAACCCGGTGCTTCTTCGAGCCGAACAGCTGCAGCTTCTTGCCGCCGATCGTGGTCCACGCGCCGGGCGCGGGATCCGCGCCGCGGATCGTGTCGTGGATCGCGTCGACGTGGTTGTTCCAGTTGAGCTTCGCTTCGTTGGCGCGGAACCAGCCTTCGTACGACGCCTGCGATTCGTCCTGGACGAGCTCCCGGTGCTTGCCCGCGACGACCAGATCGGCGGCCTCGAGCATCGCCTTCACGCCCATCGGGAACAGGCGATCGAAGTACACGGTGCCGAGCGTGTCGTTCTCGGAGACCTCGGTTTCCTTCTGCAGGATCATGGGCCCCTCGTCGAGGCCATCGGTGGGACGGAATATGGTGAGGCCCGTCTTCTTCTCGCCGCGCGCGATCGGCCAGTTGATCGACGACGGTCCCCGATACTTCGGAAGCAGCGACGGGTGGTACTGGATGGTGCCGTGCTCGGGGATGTTCACGAATTCCTGCGGCGCGAATTGCAGCACGAAGGCCATGATGCCGATGTCCACGCCGAGATCCTTCATCGCCTGCGCCGCCTCGGGGCTCTTCAGGGACGGGAACTGGAAGAGCTTCAGCCCCTTCTCCTGCGCGGCGGTCTTCATGGGATCGGGCTTGGCGCCTTCCTTCTCCGGCGCCACGAAGACTCCGGCAACCGTGTCGCCTCTCGCGAGGAATGCTTCCAGTACCGCTTTGCCGAAATCCTGTTGTCCGATGATCGCTATTTTCATTTTTGCTTTCGAGAACTAAGGCTCTATCCGCCGATAAACGCCGATGAACGCGGTAACTTCACTTTGAGTCGGCACGTTTCAACCAAGGACGCGGATCCTTTCCAAAGCGGGTTTACGGCGTTCATCTGCGTTTATCTGCGGATTCAAAGCAGTTTGCGCGCGTAACTCCTAGGCGGCCTTCTTCGGCGGGGCGGAGAAAGCGCCGGCACCTTTCAGCGAAGCCACCTTGGCGTCGTCGTAGCCCAGGACCTGCTTGAGCACTTCGTCGGTGTGCTCGCCGAGCGTGGGGCTCCTCTCGATCTTCGCGGGCGAGGCGGAGAGCTTGATCGGCATGCCGACGTTGAACCACTTGCCGCGTTGCGGATGGTCGAGCTCGACCCACATGTCGCGGCCGCGCACGTGCTCGTCGGTCGCCAGGTCCTCGGTGGACATGATCGGCCCGCACGGGACGTCTAGGGGATTCAGGATCGCCATGAGCTCGCGCTTGGTGTGCTTCTCGGCGAACTTGTTGAGCAGCGTCCAGACGAGGTTCTGGTTCTTGCGGCGCTCCGCGATGGTCGCGACGCGCGGATCGCCAGCGAGATCGGGCACCCCGACGTCGGGGCCGATGCGGCTGGCGAGCGCGATCCATACCGCCTCCTGCACCACGACGTACAGCCAGTCGTTCGCGCCGTGGGGCTTGCAGTGGATCGCGTTGCCGAGCTGGCCGCCTCCGGAATCGTTGCCCGCGCGCGGCACGTCGCCCATGCCCTGGTAGGTCGGCACCGAATACTCGGCGAGCGCCTGGCGCGTGAGGCGCTGGTGGTCGCGGAATTTCACGCGGCAGAGGTTCATGACGCCGTCCATCATCGCGACCTCGACGTACTGCCCCTCGCCGGTGCGATCGGCCTGGTGCAGCGCCGCGAGAAGGCCGATGGCGAGGTGCAGTCCCGTGCCCGAGTCGCCGATCTGCGCGCCGGTCACGAAAGGCGGGCCCTCGGGGACGCCCGTGGTGCTCATCGCGCCGCCCATCGCCTGCGCCACGTTCTCGTAGGCCTTGAAGTCCGAATACGGTCCCGAGGAGCCGAAGCCCTTGATCGAGCCCATCACGATCTTCGGGTTGATCTCGTGGATCTTCTCCCACGTGAAGCCGAGGCGGTCGAGCACGCCGGGGCCGAAGTTCTCCATGATGATGTCGCACTTCTTGAGGAGATCCACGAACACCGTCTTGCCCTCGGCGCTCTTCATGTTCACGACGATCGAGCGCTTGTTGCAGTTCAGCATCGTGAAGTAGAGCGAGTCGGCGTTGGGGATGTCGCGCAGCTGCCCCCGCGTCGCATCTCCCTGCGGCGGCTCGAACTTGATCACGTCCGCGCCCATCCACGCGAGCAGCTGCGAGCACGTCGGGCCCGCCTGCACGTGCGTCATGTCGAGGATGCGTACGCCCTTGAGTGCTTCCATTTAGCTCTCCATTGCTCGAGGAGTTGAGCGGCAACGTGTGGTCCGCTCCAACGATCGCCCGGCTGTTTCCAACCGGGAGCTCGTCACTTTTTCTTGGCGGTCGGGTTGAGGCTCGTGATGCGTCCGCTCTCGGTGCCGGCGTTCTCGTCGATCACCGCGTTGATGAGCGTGGGCTTGCGGGAGCGCACCGCCTCTTCCATGGCCTTGCGCAACTCCGCCGGGGTCGTCACGTGCACGCCGACGCCACCGAAGGCCTCCATCAGCTTCTCATAGCGCGCGTCCTTGACGAATACCAGCGGCGACGGGTCGGAGCCTCCGGTCGGGTTGACCTCGCTGCCGCGGTAGACGCCGTTGTTGTTCATGATCACCACGCAGACCGGCAGGTTGTAGCGGCAGATGGTCTCCACTTCCATGCCGGAGAAGCCGAAGGCGCTGTCGCCCTCGATCGCGATCACCTGCTCGCCGCTCACCACGGCGGCCGCGACGGCGAAGCCCATGCCGATGCCCATCACGCCCCAGGTGCCGACGTCCAGGCGCTTGCGCGGCTTGTACATGTCCACGATGCTGCGCGTGAAGTCGAGCGCGTTGGCGCCCTCGTTCACCATGATCGCGTCGGGGTTGGCCTTGATGATGTCGCGGACCACGTTCAACGCGCTCTGGAAGTTCATCGGCGATGGATTCTTTGCGAGCGTCTCGGCCATCTTCGCGACGTTCTTGTTCTTGCGCTCGCCGATGGCGTCGAGCCACTCGGCCGGGGGCTTCGCCCATCCGGAGCCGATGCCCGCGAGCATCGCCGATACGCACGAGCCGATATCGCCGACCACCGGCGCGTCGATGCGCACGTTGCTGTCCGCCTCCTGGGGCGAGATGTCGACCTGCACGAACTTCTGGCCGCCCCAGGCCTTGTGATCCTTGCCGCCCCAGGTCTTGCCCTTGCCATGGGAGAGGAGCCAGTTGAGGCGCGCCCCGATCAGCATGACCACGTCGGCCTCGGGCAGCACGTAGGAGCGCGCAGCGGAAGCGGATTGCTCATGGGTGTCGGGCAGCAGGCCCTTCGCCATCGACATGGGCAGGTAGGGAATGCCGGTCTTCTCGACGAGGGCGCGGATGTCCGCGTCGGCCTGGGCGTACGCCGCACCCTTGCCGAGAACGATGAGCGGACGCTTGGCGCCCTTCAGCAGGTCGAGGGCGCGCTTCACCGCGTCCTGGGCCGGGATCTGGCGCGGCGCCGGATCGACGACCTTGATCAACGATTTCCTGCCGGCTTCGGCGTCCACGGACTGCGGGAAAAGCTTGGCCGGCAGGTCGAGATAGACGCCGCCCGGGCGTCCCGAGACGGCGGCACGGATCGCGCGCGCGATGCCCACGCCGATGTCCTCGGCGTGCAGCACGCGGAACGCGGCCTTGCACAAGGGCTTGGCGATGGCGAGCTGGTCCATCTCCTCGTAGTCGCCCTGTTGCAAGTCGACGATCTCGCGCTCCGAGGAGCCGCTGATGAGGATCATGGGGAAGCAATTGGTGGTGGCGTTGGTGAGGGCGACCAGGCCGTTGAGGAAGCCCGGCGCGGACACCGTGAGGCAGATGCCGGGCTTCTGGGTCATGAAGCCGGCGATGGCGGCGGCGTTGCCGGCGTTCTGCTCGTGGCGGAACGAGATCACGCGCAGCCCCTCGGCCTGCAGCATCCGCGTGAAATCGGTGATCGGGATGCCGGGCAGCCCGAAAACCGTGTCGATGCCGTTCAGCTTGAGCGCGTCGATGAGCAGGTGAAAACCGTCGATCGTTTCCTGCGGTTGCGCATTGGCGGCGGCCTGGCTCACCTGGGGCGTGGCCGGCGCGGCGGCAGGGGCGGTGGCGACGGGTGGGACGACGGTGGCCATGATGGTTTCCTCCGGGGGGATTTTCGTCGGGACAGGAGAGGCGGCCCGGCGCTGGAATTGGACCTACGATATCAGGCTACAATGTTAAGAAAATGGCCCTTACGGCCACCTTGATACGGGTCAATTTTTGACTCCCGGATCGATGCTTCACCCACGCCGCGCTCGATGACCCTCCTCGTGAACCACCCTCAGCGCCCGGAAATACGCGAGCGGCTGCGGCAGAACATCGTCCTTCGGCGCCTGACCACCAAGGCGTTCGACGAGCTCGAGGCGGCGCTCGCCGTGGTCGACTACCGCAAAGGCGACGTCCTCCTCTCCCAAGGCGCCCACGAGATGGAACAGTACTTCGTCCTCGACGGAGTCCTCAAGCGCGTCGTCGCGAGCCCCGAAGGCAAGGAGATGATCCTGCGCTTCGCCAAGGAAGACGACATGGACACGAGCTACGCGGCGTGGAAGCTGCGGACCCCCGCGCCCTACTCGATCCGCTGCGTCACCAAGGCGCGCGTCGCCAAGCTCTCGCTGCAGCACTGGGCCGACTTTCTCGAAGCGCATCCCGACCTCAAGGAGGACTTCGAATACGAGGTGATGTTCCTCATGAGCGAGGTGATGGCGCACACGATCACGCTGCACCTGCTCGACGCGCCGGGGCGCGTCCACCGCTTCGTGCGCAAGCACGCCGACCTCGCCGAGCGAGTCCCCAAGAAGGAGCTCGCCTCCTACCTGAACCTCTCCGCCGAAACGCTCTCCCGCCTCAAGCAATCCGGCAAGATTTAGCAGCCGCAAGTCCGGGCGTGGGATTCAAGGGGTATCCACCGCGCCCACCCGGGGGTGCGATCACCCACGAGTGAGGGCGGGGAAAAGTTTGACCCGGCCGGCGGTGACTCACTATTGGAGGGCGAGGGCGAACAAGTGGTGGGGGGCGGCACATTTGCCAACCACCTCGAGGCCTCTCAAACCTTTCCCCAAGCCCTACTCGTGGCTTCACGGCCGTACGGTTTCAATGAGTCGTCCGGTGAGAAGTGCACCACGACAACTACATCGATGTAGTTTTCCCTGCGTTTGCGGAAAAGTCTTGCCCCGGGGTCGAGAAGAACCGCCCCGGTCACGCCTGGCTGATGCCGCTTTGCTCAACTGATTGGCGCTGCGCAATCGGCGGGGGACCCAGGCGGCGGTGACGCGCGTCGACACTCGGGTGGCGATGCGTG
>JADGRS010000001.1 GCA_017880705.1 Burkholderiales bacterium | reverse complement strand
AAAAAACGCGCGTATCTCTCCGCATTGGGCTGGAGCTTCATGCCCACTTCGGCGAGCGGGCATTTGTGGCGGATCGCGGTCATCAGGTCCTGGAGTTTCTTGCGCGTGCGCTCGTGCATGTGCACGTCGCCCGCCGCGACGCAGGTGATGCCGAGCTTCGCGCCGATCGCTTCGAGTGTCTCGACGCGCCGCGCGTCGTCCGGCCCCCGGTGAAGCTCGATCGCGATCCAGGCGCCCCCCGGGAATGTCTTCGCCACCCACTCCGCTTCGCAAAAACTGGTCTCTGACACCAGTTTTCCGGGGAGCCAGAGGGCCTGCAGGCCCTCGGGCGCGCCAGGGATGTCTTCGCGCGACAGGCGGTATTCGCCCTTGGGCGCGGCACGGCGGCCCGTGGTGATGAGCTCGCACATCGTCTCGTAGCCGCGGATATGGGTCGCGAGGAGGACGAGCTTCAATCCGTCGACGAGCGTGATCTCCGTGCCGATGATGAGCTTCAGGCCGACTTCCTTCGCCGCCGTGTGCGCGCGCACGATGCCGGCGACGGAGCACTCGTCGGTGATGGCGAGCGCGCGATACCCTAGCCTCGACGCGCGGCGCACGAGCTCCTCGGGATCCGACGCACCCCGCAGGAAGGTGTAGTTGGTGAGGCAATGCAGCTCCGCATAGCAGGGGATCATTCAGCGGCCCGATTCGCTCATGCGAACACTCCATGCATGTACCAGGCTTGCGCGCCGCGATGCTCGCGATAGATCCAGAAGGTCTCGCCCCGCGGATTCGCCGCCACGTAGTAATCGCGGCTCACCTCGTCGCCGTCCCACCACCCCGCCTCGATTCGCTCGGGGCCTGCGATCAATTCGAGCGCGCCCTGGTAGCTCGGATTGCCCTCCTGCGCGATGAGGCGCTGGGGCCGATGCAGCAGCCAAGTGGGCCGCTGCGCGAAAATGGTGTCAGGTACGGACTTCCTCTGAACCTGGGCAAGTTGCGCATTTTTCGCGGCAGCTTGCGAGAATGCGTACCTGACACCATTTTCGGGCCGGTGGTCGTCGGCGATCGCGATGCCGAACACGCGATCTTTTCCCAGGCGCGCGGCGAGACGCTCGAGGAGCCTTTCCCGATCGAGGGCCAGCTCGCGCGCGCCTGGAAGCCACGTCGCTTCACGGGGCACGTAGGCAAGCAGCGCTTCGGCGCGCAGGCCGAGCGCGAGGGTCGGCGCCGCGAGGGTCAGCCGCCCGAGCTTCTCGCGCGCGATGGCAAGGATGAAATCGGCTTCGCGCTCGGGCGAAGAGAAGTCGAGCATCACGCGAGTGCGCGACCTGCGCCCATGATCGAGCGCGAGCTCGAGGCGCTGCACGCCCGAGCCGCGTGCGCGCATCGCGCCTTCGAATTCCGCGAGCAATCGGCGCAGCGGGAAAAGCAGCGCTTCGACGCCGTCGGCTTCCGCGGGGAGCTCGATACGCGAGCGAAACCTCGGCGGCGGCGCATAGGGCTCCCGTGGATCCGGAAGCTTCCCCATGAGGCGGTCGAGCGAAGCGACGATCTCGGGACCGAAGCGCTTCGCGATGCCTTCCGCGGGAAGCTCGAGCATGTCGCGCAGCCGCAGCACGCCGAGATCGGCCAGGTGCGCGAGAGTCTTCCCGGGCCAGTCGAGGAGAAAGAGAGGGAGATCGGCGAGACGCTGGCGAAGATCGGCGGGCGCGACGCAGGCGCGCACCTGCAAGCCCCGTGCTTCGGCGCGCGCGAAGAGGCGCGCCGCCAGCGCCGTCGGCGCGATGCCGAGAGCGGCATGCAGCCCGATCTCGCGCACGCCGCGCTGGATCGCGCCCGTGAGCTTCGCGTGCCCCTCGAAGAGCTTCAGGCTTGCCTCGATCTCGAGGACGATGCCCTGCCCGTCGACGCTCACCATCGGCGTGAATTGTCCGGCCCATGCGGCGAGCCGCTCGATCGTTTCGCGCTCGACGTTTTCATCGCGCGGCAGGACGCGCAAGTCTCCCGCGAGCGCCTTCGCCGCGGCTACCGATTGGCCTTCATGAATGCCCGCGCGCCTTGCGGCCTCATTGGGGCACGCCACCAAAGGCCGTTGCACGGTTCCCTCGGAAATCACGAGCGGCTCGCGCGAGGCGCCCGCGCGCTCCGCGATTTGCAGGGGCAATGAGGGCAGCTCGAGCGCGATCCAGAGCACGGCGATGCGCCCTCAAGCGACTGCTCGATGGACTGTTTTCTGCGCGGCCCAATGCGGAGAAATACGGCGGGAAGCAGTGCGGCCGCCGATGTCGAGCGCGATCGGCGCCGTCAGCGGAGGTCCGCGCCGCTTCGGAATGCGCAATTTGAGCACGCCGCCTTCCCGCTCGAGGATCACGCGCAAATGAGCGGGCGTGGACAGGCGCTCCGCCGCGGTCGAACGGAAGAGGACCGCCATCGAGCGGCCCGCTTGCGCGGCCATCTGCAAGCGGCGCAGCCACGCGTATTCATCGTGGGCAAGCCAGAGAAGCACCGCGCCGCATGCGCCGGAACGCAGCGCCTGTTCGGCCGCCCACAACGCGTCTTCCTTGTTGGCGGGACGCAGGACCAGGCACCGCGCGAGCGGGATGCCGGCGTGCGCCAGCGAAGGCGCATAGGGAAGATGCGGAGGGTTGACCCAAGCGACCATGCGATCGGGATCGCCCTGGGTGGCGCGAGCGATGGCGCCCGCGAGAAAACCGATCTCGCCGATGCCCACCGCATCGTGCAGCACTTCCGAAAGCGTGCCGGTGGGCCAGCCTCCCCCGGGCAGCTCGCGATCGAGCGCGGCATGCCCCGTCGAAACGACGCCGCGGGGGACTTGATCGAGCTCGCCGCCGCGCCAAACGCCCGGCAGCTGCGTGAGCTCGGCGACCGTGGCCTTCATGCGCGCGCGTGCAGGTTGCGGATGACCCCGACCGCGATGCCCTCGATCGCGAGCGTGTCGTGGTGAAGATCGAGGTGCAGCGTCTCGAAATCGCGGTTGGCGGGAATGAGCTCGGCCTTGTGGCCGCGCATCTTGAGCCGCTTCACGGTCACATCCTCGCCGATGCGCGCGACGACGAGCTGGCCGCTCTTCGCTTCGCTGGTGCGGTGGACCACCAGCCAATCGCCGTCGAGGATGCCTTCGTCCTTCATGCTGAGGCCGCGCACCTGCAGAAGGTAATCGGCGCGCGGAGTGAAAAGCGACGGATCGATCGGATAGTGGCCGAGGAGATTTTCGATGGCGAGCATGGGGCTGCCCGCGGCGACGCGCCCGATCAACGGAAGCCCGGCCGGCCCTTTCACGCGAATGCCGCGCGCCAATCCGGGCGAAAGCTCGATCGCGCCCTTCTTCTGCAGCGCAGCCAGGTGCTTGAAGACGCCATTGGTGGAAGCCAGCCCCATCATCCTGGCGAGCTCGGGATGCGAGGGGGGGCGATGGTGCTGCGCGATGTACTCCCGGATGGCCTCCAGGATCTCGGCTTGCCGGGGTGTGAGGGAGATTGGCATGGGTGATAATCCTATCACCTGCCGCGATTCCCGGCAAATCCCCGCAAATGCCCCTAGGCCCTCTCTCCCACGAGATACCAGCCGCGCGTCGAGTTCACCACGCGCACGACGAGAAGCATGACCGGGACCTCGATCAGCACGCCCACCACGGTGGCGAGCGCCGCGCCGGACTCGAAGCCGAAGAGGCTGATCGCCGCAGCCACCGCCAGCTCGAAAAAATTACTCGCCCCGATCAGGGCCGAAGGGCATGCGATGGAATGCTTTTCGCCGAGAGCCCGGTTGAGCCCGTACGCAAGGGCCGAATTGAAGAAGACCTGGATGAGGATGGGGACGGCGAGAAGCGCGATCACGAGCGGCTGCCGCAGGATCGCATCGCCCTGGAAAGCGAAGAGGAGCACGAGGGTCGCGAGCAGGGCCGCGATCGACCACGGGCCGATTCTCGCCAGGGTGGCGTCGAAGCTCCCCTGCCCCTTCGCGAGCAATGCGCGCCTCAGCCCTTGGGCGATGACCACGGGAATCACGATGTAGAGGACCACCGAGGTGACGAGCGTGGCCCACGGCACTGTGATGCTGGAGATGCCCAGCAGCAGCGCCACGATCGGCGCGAAGGCGAAGACCATGATGGTGTCGTTGAGGGCGACCTGCGTGAGCGTGAACAACGGATCGCCGTGGGCCAGGCGGCTCCAGACGAACACCATCGCGGTGCAGGGCGCCGCCGCGAGCAGGATCAGGCCCGCGATGTAGCTGTCGATCTGCGAGGCCGCGAGCCAGGGCGCGAACAGGTGGCGAATGAAGATCCAGGCGAGAAGCGCCATGGTGAAGGGCTTCACCAGCCAGTTCACGAAAAGCGTCACGCCGATTCCCCGGACATGCCGGCGGACTTCGCGCAGCGCCCCGAAATCCACCCTCATCAGCATCGGCACGATCATCAGCCAGATGAGGAGGCCGACCGGAAGGTTGACGTGCGCGATCTGCAACCGGCCGACCGCCTCCGACACCGCGGGAAATGCCTGGCCGAGGACGATGCCGGCCGCGATGCACAGGAATACCCAGGCGGTGAGATAGCGCTCGAACGCGCTCAACGGTTGCGGCGTTTCGCTCACTTCTTGCCGATGTCGCGAAGCCTCGTTCGAAGCGACAACGCGTCGAGCTTCTCCAACGGCAGGCTCAAGAAAAGGTCGATGCGACGGCGCAGGACCACGGCCGCATCGCGGAAGGCGGCGCGCCTTTGCAGATCGCTCCCTTCGACCGCCGCGGGATCGGCGACGCCCCAATGAGCGGTCGTCGGTTTGCCGGGCCATACCGGGCACACTTCACTTGCCGCGTTGTCGCAAACGGTGATGATGAAGTCGAGCAAGGGAGAGCCCGGCGCCGCGAATTCATCCCAGCTTTTGCTGCGCAAGCCCGCCGTGGGCAGGCCGAGGCTCTCCAGCGTCTCGAGGCTTAGCGGGTTCACCGACCCTCCAGGACGGCTCCCCGCCGAGTACGCCTTGAATCGGCCGCGGCCGAAGTGATTCAGCATCACCTCGGCCATGATCGATCGCGCCGAATTGCCCGTGCACAGGAAAAGGACGTTGTAGACCTTTTCCATGGATCATCCGCAGCAGGCGGCTCGCGCGGGCTCCTTCACGCCCGGGGCGCAGCATGCCGCCTTCGGCGCCGCTTTCGCTTCGCCGTCGTAGAACGGAACGCTGCCAAGGCTGTGGAACGATTCCCAGGCGATGCCTGACGGATCGGTCACCCAGTACTTGTCCGACTTGGCGTAGCAGCACGAGACGTTCTTCTCTTCCATCACGCCTGCGTCCGCGGCCTGCAGGCGCGTGTGGATGTCCTCGAGCTCCGAGGCTTCGTCCACCTGGAATCCGAGGTGGTTCACGCCGGCCGCGCCACCGCGCTGGGAGATCGCGAAGTTGACGCGCGGATCCTCCAGCATCCATTTCGCGTAGTCGTCCTTCACCACCGTCGGCTGCGCCCCGAACATCGTCGAATAGAAGCCGATGCTCTTCTGCAGATCGGGCACGGCCACGTGCACATGGAATCTCTTCATTGGTTTGCTCCTTGGGTCAGGCCTTCAGGGTGCCGCGGCGAGCGCGGCGGGATTGGGTGGGCGCGCACGAGGACTTGGCCCGCGGCGCGCATCCGGGGGCGCAATCCATGCCGTCCCGGGCGCAGCAGTTCTCGCCGAGATAGCTCATCAGTGCGTTCATTCGCGCGAAATTCGCGGAGTAGAAGATGTAGCGCCCTTCCTGGCGCGCGGCGATGAGGCCCGCGTGGGTAAGCTCTTTGAGATGGAACGAGAGCGTCGCCGGCGACACATGGAGCGAGGCGCCGATCTCGCTCACCGACAAGCCCGTCGGCCCGGCCTCGACCAGCAAACGGTAGATGGCAAGCCGCGACTCCTGGGCGAGCGCGGCGAGCGAAGCGATGGCGGTGCGGCTGTTCACAATTCGATAATACTCGAATTATCGAATCTTGCAAGCTCCCCTACGCCTCTCCTTCGGCCCGGGGCCTCGCCGAGAAATAGAGCCAGGCCAGGCCGATGACGGCCGAGAGGAAGGAGCCCACGAGGATGCCGAGCTTTGCCTCTTCGACCATGGCGCGGTCGTTGAACGCGAGCTCGGCGATGAAGAGCGACATCGTGAAGCCGATGCCGGCGAGCCACGCCGCGCCGAGCAGCTGGGGCCACGCGACGCCGTTCGGCAATCTCGCCAGCCCCAGGCGGATCGCGATCCAGCTGAAGAGGCTCACGCCCGCGAACTTGCCGATCGCCAGGCCGGCAATGACGCCGAGCGTCACGCTCTCCGACAGCGCTTCGGACCACTGCACCGCCTTCAGGTCCACTCCTGCATTGGCGATCGCGAAGATCGGGATCACGAGAAAAGCGACCCATGGCGCGAGCGCGTGCTCGATGCGTTGCAGGGGGCTCTGCACCTCACCCGCGGCGCGCTCGACTGCCTCGGCGATCTCGGCCATGCGGTGGTTGCGCAAGGGATCGTCCGGGGTTTCGAGATCCTTGCGATCGGCGCGGAACTCCGCCTGGAGCTCGTCCAGCCGGCGCTCGAACTGCGCAGGCGTGAAGGCGGGACGCGCCGGAATCGTGATCGCGAGGAGAACTCCCGCGATCGACGCGTGCACTCCCGAGCGCAGCAGCGCATACCAGAGGAGGATCCCGACAAACGCATACGGCAGGGGATGGCGCATCCCGCCGCGATTGAAGGCGAGGAGCAGCACGAAGAGCGCGCCCGCCGCGCGGATCCACCGCATGTCGATTTGCGCGGTGTAGAAGATGGCGATGAGGACCACGGCGCCGAGGTCGTCGGCGATCGCGAGCGCGGTGACGAAGATCACGAGGTTCCGCGGGATGCGGCCCGAGAGCATCACGAGGATGCCGATCGCGAATGCGATGTCCGTCGCCGTGGCGATGCCCCACCCGGCCGCGCCGGCGGCGCCGTGGTTGAAGGCCGCGTAGAGGAGCGCCGGAACGACCATGCCGCCCGCGGCGGCGAACACCGGAAGCGCCGCATCCTTGAGCGAAGCGAGCTCGCCCACGAGGATCTCGCGCTTGAGCTCTAGACCCACGAGGAGGAAGAAGAGCGCCATCAGGGCGTCGTTCACCCAGTGATGCAGCGTGAGATCGAGGTTGAAGCGGCCGCCGGCCGAAAGAGCGAAGCGCTGTTCCCACGCGTGATGGACGGTCGCATCGCCGAGCCATGTCGCGGCGACGAGCGCGGAGGCGGCAGCCGCGATGAGGACGATGCCGCCCGCGGCCGTCTGCCGCAGGAACTGCTCGAGCGGCGACAGGATGCGGCCGAAGAGCGCCTCCAGAGGATACTTTTTCTCGCTCATCCGACGAGATTATGGGGCCGGGCGCGCATCTGGCGGTGCCACTGATTTACAATCGCAGCGACCCATGTCCCGCCAACTATTCCGACAAGAGGCGATCGACGCCCAGCGCGAGAAGTTTCTCGGCGAGGCCACCATCGCCCGTCCCGTGCCAGGCTGGGTCTTCACGCTCCTCGCCGCGGGCATCGCATTCCTCCTGATCGCGGTCACCGTGTGGGGCCAATACACGCGCCGCGAACGCGTCGAGGGCTATCTCGCGCTCGATACCGGAGCCGCCCGCGTGCTCATTCCCGATTCGGGCCGCATCACCGACCTCCTCATCAAGGAAGGCGACGAGGTGAAGGCCGGCGACGAGATGGCGCGGATCTCGCTCGATCGCTCCACGGGGGTTGGCGCCTCCACCAGCGAGGCCGTCGCGGCCGAGATGCGCAACCGTCGCGTGATCCTCGAGAAGGAGCAGGCGCAGTGGCGCGAGCTCGGGACTCAACAGGTGGGGCAGCTGCGCCGGCGCGTGCACGACCTCGAGAACGAGCTCGCGCAACTCGACCGCGAGATGAAGCTGCAGGAAGTGCGCATCAAGAGCGCGCGCGATCAGGCCGATCGCTTCCGCGCCCTCGCCGGCCAGAGCTTCGTCTCCGAGGCGATGATCAAGCAGAAGGTGGACGAGCAGACCGACCAGGAGATCAAGCTCGAGGCATTGCGACGCCAGCGTACCCAGCTGGAGCGCGACCTTGGAGCCGCGAAGATGGAGGAGCCCTCGATCGAGCTGCGCTCGCGTGCGCAGATCGAGGGCGTGGCGCGCCAGATCAGTGAGCTGCAGGAAGGCATGGCCCAGAACGAGTCGAAGCGCGAGACCGTGATCCGCGCGCCGATGGCGGGCGTCGTCACCAACATCGCGGTCAACAAGGGCGCATCGATCGCCGCGGACTCCACGCTCGCGACGGTGCTCCCCAAGGGAAGCGGCATGCACGTCGAGCTCCTCGTGCCTACGCGCGCCATCGGCTTCGTGAAGCCGGGCCAGGAGGTCGTGCTGCGCTACGAAGCGTTTCCGTATGAGCGCTTCGGCCAGTATCGCGGCGTCATCACCGACATCGGCCGCAACGTGTGGACGCAGAATGAGCGCATCGGGCCGCTTTCGGCGAAAGAGCCCGTGTACCGCGTCGACGTGAAGCTCGACCGCCAGAACGTGACCGCACTCGGCCAGGATTTCGCGTTGCGTCCCGGGATGCTCGTGAACGGCGACCTGTTGCTCGAGAAGCGCACGATCATCGAGTGGATCTTCGAGCCCTTGCTGCAATTGAAGGGGCGCTTCTAGATGGGCCTCATCTCCGAGCTCCTCTCCCCGCGCGTTCCCGTGATCCTCCAGAGCGAGGCGCCCGAGTGCGGCATCGCCTGCCTCGCGATGGTGGCGTCGTTCTACGGGCACCGCACGGATCTCTCGGCGATGCGCGTGCGTCTGTCGCCCTCGCTGAAGGGCATCACGCTCAAGAACGTGGCGCAGATCGCGGAGACCATGGGCATGACGGCGCGCGGCGTGCAGGTGCCGCTCGAGTCGCTCGGCAAGTTGCGCCTCCCCGCAATCCTTCACTGGGACATGAATCATTTCGTGGTGCTCACGAAGGTTGCGGGCCGCAAGATCACGGTGCACGACCCCGCGCGCGGCAAGAGGGTCCTCACGCTCGAAGAGTCCTCGCGGCATTTCACCGGCGTCGCGATGGAGTTCACGCCGACCACGGGCTTCCAGAAGAAGGACGAGCGCGAGAAGATCAAGTCATGGCAGCTCCTGGCCGTGGCCTCCGGGCTCAAGGGGACGATCGCGCAGATCCTGGTCCTGTCCCTTGCGCTCGAAGTGTTCGCGATCGCGATGCCTTTCTTCCTTCAACTCACCGTGGACCGCGTGGTGGTGGGACGCGACCGCGATCTGCTCACAGTGCTGGGCGTCGCCTTCTGCACCCTGGTGGTGATCCAGGTCATGGTCACGGCGGTGCGCGCGTGGGTGGGCGTCTATCTCAGCACCAACATCAATCTCAAGCTCCTCACCACGCTCTTCAACCACATGCTGAGGCTGCCGCTCGCGTGGTTCGAGAAGAGGAACATCGGCGACATCGTCTCGAAGTTCAGGAGCGTGGACGCGATCCAGCGCACGCTCACGGCGACGTTCGTGGAGACCGCCGTCGATGGCTTGATGGTGATCCTCACGATCGTCGTGATGGCCTTCTACAGCGTGATGCTCACCGGCGTCGTGGTGACCGCGACGCTTCTCTACGCTGTCGCGCGCTGGGTGTTCTACTACCCGCAGCGCTACGCGACCGACGAGCAGATCGCCCACGAGGCGCGCTCCGGGACGCACTTCATCGAGACGGTGCGCGGGATGATGGCGATCAAGCTGAACCTGCGCGAGTCGGAGCGCCGCTCGGCCTACCAGAACCTCGTGGTGGACCAGACCAACGCGGGCGTGCGCGTGCAGAACGTGGGGATCCTGCAGCGGGGAGCCAACGCGCTCATCTTCGGGCTGGAGAACGTGATCGTGGTATGGCTCGCCGCCCTCCTCGTGATGGACGGCCAGTTCACGGTGGGGATGCTCTACGCGTTCATCGGCTTCCAGCTCCTCTTCGTCACGCGCGTGATCAACCTCGTGGACAAGTGGAACGAGTTCCGCATGCTCGACCTGCACGCCGAGCGCATCGCCGACATCGCGCTCGCCGAGGCGGAGACCCACAAGCCCGCCCTGCCCGGCGAGGTCGCGACGGGCCCGCTCACCGTGGAAGCGAAGGATCTTGGCTTCGCCTACGGGCCCGAGGGATACGTGTTCCGGGGGGTGAATCTGACGATCGCGCCTGGGGAGACCATCGCCATCGTCGGGCCTTCCGGTTGCGGGAAGACCACGCTGCTCAAGGTGCTGCTCGGCCTCCTGCCTGCGACCGAGGGCGAGGTGCGCGTGAACGGCCGCAACCTCACCGACTGGGATCCGGCCCAGTACCGCTCCCGCATCGGCGCCGTGATGCAGGACGACCAGCTCTTCGTCGGCACCATCGAAGACAACGTGAGCTTCTTCGATTCCGAGCACGATCCCGCGCTTGTGCGTGAATGCGCGAAGGCCGCCATGATCGACGAAGAGATCATGGCCATGCCCATGCAGTACAACACCATCGTCGGCAGCCTCGGCATGGCGCTTTCGGGCGGGCAGAAGCAACGCGTGCTGCTCGCGCGGGCGCTATACCGGAAGCCTCAAATCCTTTTCCTCGATGAAGCGTTCGACCAAATCGACCTGGCACTAGAAAGGCGCATCAGCTCTTCGCTGTCCGGGCGATCACTATCAGTCGTGATCGTCAGTCACCGCGAAGAGACTGTGATTTCTACTGGCAAGCGACTCAATCTGAATCTCGAATCACCAGTTGCTTGAACGACTGGCCACGTCGATCGGCTAGCCGGGAACCCATTCGATCGTGCCGCCGCCGACATAGGCGAGCTGAAGGTCGTTCAATTCACGAAGCTGGGCATTCGCGGCTTCGTTCACAGCGGTTTCCAATTGCGCGTTTTCGATCTTGGCGTATTCCATTCGTCTCTCCGTAGGGTTACTTGTTGACTAC
>JADGRS010000364.1 GCA_017880705.1 Burkholderiales bacterium | reverse complement strand
CATCCCGCATCGGCGATCTCGGCCGATGCCGGCATGGGTGTGGCCGTCGCGAAGTTCATGGTCGCCGCGATGGGCGGCAAGCTCGCCATCGCGGCGCGCCTCACGAGCGAGGCGCTCTACGCCTTCACGCTGGAGTTCCCCGTGCGGCCCTCGCCTCCCGCGCCGGTGCGCCCGACCTACGTCTCGCTCGTCGGCCTGCCGGTGCTGGTCGTCTCGGGCGATGCGGAACAGCGCCTGCAGGTGACCAACCTCCTGCGCGGCTGGCGCCTCATCCCGCTCGAAGCCGACAACGCCGCGATGGCCATCGCGCTCCTCGAGCGGCTGCGCGAGGAAGGCAGCCCCATTCCCCTCGTGATCCTCGCCAACCGGCTCGCGCTGCAGGACGGCTTCCTCCTCGCCTTCCGCATCAAGAACGACGGCAAGTTCCGCTCGGCGCTGGTGATGATGCTCGCCTCCGAGGGCAGGCCCGGCGACGCCATCGCGTGCCGCGAGAACGGCATCTCGGCCTACATGCGCTACCCGATCAACGACCGGCAGCTGAACGAGGCGATCGTCGCGGTCACCGGCGCCTCGGTGGATTCCGACGAGACGCCGACGCTCGTCACGCGCCATTCGCTTCGCGAGCACCGCAAGGGCGCGACGATCCTCCTCGTGGATCCCAGCCGCGACAGCCAGATCCTCGCGGCGCACATCCTCGGCCGCCGGGATTGCAGCGTGGTGGTCGCGCAGGACCTCAACGAGGCGCTCGCGGCCCTCGACCAGGACGTGTACGACATCATTCTGGTGGACACGTCGCTCGCCGGCCTCGGCGGAGAGGACGCAGCCGAACTCCTGCGCTCGCGCATCGCTCGCGATCCCGACAAGGCGACCTTCGTCGCGGCGAGCCTCGAGCACTCGCCCGCCTACCGCACGGCGAAGACCGCCATCGGCTTCAACGCCACCGTCGCAAAACCCTTTCGCAAGGACGACCTCCTAGCGCTCCTCGCCGCCCTTGGGCGCCTCCCCGTCGAGGCGGACTGAGCTTGCGAGAGTCGGTCGTCGCGCGGTGGAGGTGGCCGCTCGCGCTTGCAGCGTGCCTTGCGGCGGCGGGCTTCGCGTCGGTCGCGAACCGCCTCGACGTCAACTGGGACCTCAAGAACTATCACTTCTACAACGCCTACGCGTTCCTGAACGGAAGGCTCGGCTGGGACATCGCGCCCGCGCAGCTGCAGACGTATCACAACCCGCTGCTCGACCTGCCGTTCTACTACCTCGTCCAGGAAATCCCGTCGCCGCGCGTGATCGCGTTCGTGATGGCCTCGACGACGGGCGTGGCGGCGTTCTGCCTGCTGCGGATCCTCGCGGCGCTCTTCCCCAGGGGCATCGAGGATCGCGCGTTGTGGATCGGGCTCGCGTTCATCGCCGGCATGACGGGCTCGATGGGCCGCGCGGTGCTGGGCTCGACGATGAACGAATGGCCGCCCGCGATGCTCGTGATGCTGTCGCTCGCGATCCTCGTGACATCGACCGCGACGCGCGGCTCGCCTCGCGCGCGCGAGGTTGCGCTCGCGTCGCTCCTCGCGGGCTTCGCGGTGGGTCTCAAGCTGACCTACGGCGTGTTCGGCGCGGGACTCGCGATCTCGCTCGCCGCCTTCGGAACGCCGCGGGAGCGCCTGCGGCGCGCGCTTCTCGGCGGGGTCTTTCTTTTCGCGGGATTCCTCGCGACCTACGGCTTCTGGGGCGCGACGCTATATCGGGAATTCGCGAACCCCTTCTTTCCCTACTTCAACGAGCTCTTCCGCTCGCCGTGGGCCGAGCCCGTCTCGCAAGTCGATCCGAACTGGGGGCCGCGCAGCGTGCTGCAGGCGATCTTCTTTCCGCTCTACTTCGCGCGGGAATACCGGCTCGTGAGCGAGGTGAGCTTTCGCGACTGGCGCCTCGCGACCCTCTTCGTGCTCGCGCTGCTCGCCCTCGCCCGGTGGCTGTGGGGCCGCCGCCACGGGAACGCCGGCGCACCTCGCGATCTCGCCGCGGCCGGGCATGCATGGCGGCTCCTCGGCGTCTTCACCCTCGCGTCGTACCTCGCGTGGCTCGGGCTTTTCGGCATCTATCGCTACCTGGTGCCGCTCGAGATGGTCTCGGCGCCGCTCATCGTCGGCTGCGTCCTCTACATCGTGCCGGGGAAAAACGCGCGCCGCGCGCTGCTCGTGATCCTCGTGGCGCTCCTCGTCGGCACCACGCGCACGCCGAGCTGGGGCCGGCTCGATTTCCGCGGCGCCTACTTCGACGTCACGGTCCCGGACCTCGCGCCGCGCGCGCTCGTCATCATGGGTTACGCCGAGCCCATGGCCTACGCGATCCCCTTCGCGCGGCCCGATGCGCGCTTCGTGTATCCGTGGAACAATTTCCTGCGCTACGACCAGCACAACCTCCTCGCGAAGCGCGTGCGCGAGATCATCGGCGGGCATCGGGGGCCGATCTACTCGATGGACATCCACAATGGCGACAATCTGAAGGAGCTTCTCGACCAATACGGGCTCGAGCGCGACGCGCGCTCCTGCCTTCCCATCCGCTCCCATCTCGAAACGAGCCCGATGCGCCTGTGCCGCGTCTACCGCAAGGAGGATCGCCATGACCGATGAGAACGACGCGCCCATGGACGGAGGCTGCGACTGCGGCGAGGTGCGCTACCGGATGACGCGGCCGCTCTTCGTCAACTGCTGCCATTGCCGCTGGTGCCAGCGCGAGACGGGCTCGGCTTTCGCGATCAACGCGATGATCGAGGCGGAACGCGTGAAGCTGCTGAAGGGCGCGCCCGAGATCGTCGACACGCCTTCGGCGAGCGGCAAGGGCCAGAAGATCGCGCGCTGCCCCCGGTGCCGCATCGCGGTATGGAGCAACTACGCGGGCGCGGGCGACGCGGTGCGCTTCGTTCGCGTGGGCACTCTCGACAATCCCGACCGGCTCCCGCCCGACATCCACATCTTCACTTCGACAAAGCAGCCTTGGGTCGTGCTTCCGGCGGGAATCCCCGCCGTGGCGGAGTACTACGATCGCAAGCAGCATTGGCCGAAGGAAAGCCTCGAGCGCCGCACGGCGATGCTCGCTCGCAAATCGCCCGCCGGCTAGCCGCGAAAGAGGTAGATGCCGATCAGGAAGGCAAACACCGCCACGGCGAGAATCCAGCCGAAGTTCTGCGTCCTCGGCACCTCACCGGGCGAGTAGCCCTCGAGGTCGGCGGGGTTGTACTTTACCTGTCGATGGGTCGCCTCGGCCGCATGCTTCGCCTGCTTCAGGCCGACGCCGCTCGCCTCCCGAAGCCGCTTGATGGCCTCGATCTTGTTACCGTGCTCCAGGGCTTCCTTCACTTCGGGCGGAGGCGAGCCCGTCGTCACGCGCGAGGCGCCCCGCGCCACCGTTCCGCGATTGTAGGCGTCGAGGATCTTCATTGCGTCCCTCAAACCGAGGGTCGTCCCGCGCAGGAGCTTGATCGCATCCACCGTGCGGCCCTGGCGCAGGGCTTCGAGCACTTCGGGCGGGAGCTGGTCGGTTGCCTTCGCCATCTCACTCGCCGCTATCCGTCGGGAGCTTCGTGTCGAGCCACCCGGTAATGCCCGCCGACATGACCTTCACGTTTCCGTAGCCC
>JADGRS010000363.1 GCA_017880705.1 Burkholderiales bacterium | reverse complement strand
CTGCGCGACCGGGATGCATATGAGCGGCAGCATCGGCAGCGCGTGACGCACGCCGAGGTTGAAATTCGACGTCACCAGGGCGGCCATGAAGAGCGCTGCTCCCACCGCGGGCGCCCGTGCGCCGTGCGCCATCCAGCCGCGCCAGCGTCCACCGCGCGAGGCGACCCACACGCCGACCGCGGCGACCAGCATGAAAACATGCAATGCGATGGGTGTCTTCAGGGCCAGCGCGACCGGAAAGAACGACCACTTTCCCCCGCCGTAAATCTCCCCCAGGAGGAAAGCGTAGGCGTAGGTGGTGCGGACAGCGCTTACGAACTTGGGCACGCCCGCCGAAAATCCGGTGAGGCCCCAGTCGCCGAGATAGACGAGCGCGATCGTCGCATAGAACACGGCGAGATAAACCGGCGTGGCGACCACGATCGCGCGCCGCCAGATCGGATCGCGCCATCGGCCGGACAGCGCTTCGAGCGCCAGCAACACGATGAGAATCGGCACCACCACGAGGCCGCTGAACTTGACGCACGCGGTAAGCGCGCTGGCGAGAGCCGCGAGCGCAACGCGCGCCGGCGCGGGCCGGCGCGCCGCCGCATCGAGCACATACACGCTCGCCACCATCGCGAACACGAGCGGAATGTCGTTGTAGGCGATGCCCGAGTGGGCGAGCATATCGGGAAGGAACGCGACGAGCGCCGCCGCGAACAGCGCCGCGCCGGCGCCCATGTGGCGCCGCGCGCCGAAGAAGGTGGCAGTCACGGTGAGCGCGCCGAAGGCGAGCGCGACCAGGCGCGCAAGCATCACCAGGCGCTCCGGGTTGTTTCCCACGCCCCAGAGAAGCGCGCGCGCATAGTTGTAAACCGTCCAGCCGGGCGGCAGGGCCTCTTCCGCGGGATAGGCGATGTGCGAAAGGTAGACCGGCAGCCCATAGAAGTACTGCGCGAGCCGGGGGTGTTCCGGCGCCAGGCTGAAGTCTGCGCTGTGAAAGCCGCGCGCGCCGATGGCGAGGAACATGATCTCGTCGAAGGTCGTCGACGTCATGAGCATCGCGCTTCCCGCGGTCACCACGAAGGCCGCGACGAGAAGGGCAAGAAGGCGATTGACGGAGAAAGCGTCGAGCAGGCCGCGCCGGGGACTCATGGATGTCGTCAAGACCACCCGACGATGGCGATGCCGCACGCGATGAGCGCGATCCCGATCCAGCGCGCCGCGGAGATGGGCTCGGAGAGCACCAGTGCCGAGGCGAGGATGACCGCGACGTACTGGGCGGCCGTGAACGATTGCGCCACGTTGAGCGGCACCGATCGCAGCAGGACGGTGTAGAAGACCGCCGCCGTCGCGAAGCTCGCGAACCCGCCGGCGATGCGCCAGTTGAGCAGCTGGTTCCACCAGGTGCCGCCCGCGTCCCTGCCGGTTATCGCGCCGACTTTCAGCAGCAGGTTGGCGATGACGGTGAATGTGAACATTCCCACGATCACGAGCGCCGTTCTCACGCGGGCTCTCCCCGGGTCTGGCCGCCGAACTTCCACGAATTTCCGTTTCTCATCGTCACGTATGTGCTCCCCGGCGCGACGCGCCCATTTTCGCACAGCCACTTCTCGAGTGTGCCGCGATCGAGATAGACGGTGCGCGGCGTCACCAATTGGTCGAAGGCCACATGCCTGAAGAAGGCGAACTCGCGCTGCGCGATCCACTGGCTGTAGTCGTACAAGGGCAGCGCACGCAGCGCTCGCCAGCGCGGCAATGCGCGCAGCGCCTTGGCATACAGGAAATAGGGGAACACGAGCGGCGTGGCGAGGCCGTATTTCGTGAGCCACCAGGGCAGGCGCGAGGCGATGCGGCGCAGCGGATCCACGACGCCGATCACGAGCGCGTTGCCTTCGCGCGCATAGACCCAGCAGTGGAATCGGCCGCCGGGACGGGTGTTGCGCACCACCGCGTCGAAGCCCGCCTTCGGCATCGTCAAGTGATGCAGCACGCCGATGCTGTAGACCACGTCGTAGCCGGCGCTCGAGAACGTGGTGAGGTCCTCCTGGCGCACGGTCCAGTTCGAGAATCCGCTGGTCGCGAGATTCTTCTGCGCCGAGTCGACCGCGGCGCCGAGATCGATGCCATCGAGCTGCGCCGGCGACCAGCGCAGCACATGCACCATGAGGCTTGCGTTGCCGCAGCCCATCTCGAGCACGCGCGCGCCGCGGATGTCGTCGGGCCCGAGCGGCGCGAACCAGTCGGCCACTTGCGCCGTCGTGTAGACGGAGCCCGGTGGAAGGTTGTTCCACGAGGAGGCGAACGCATCGGCGGTTTGCTGGTCGGCGCGGCTCACGCGAACGCCTCCCCGTGATGCTCGAGGGCAAGCAGGCACCACAGCGCGAGGCGCTGGTCGCGTTTGCCGGCCTTGTGCTCGGCGAGCGTCGCCGCGGCCCACGCGGGATTGCCGACGAGGGCGCCAGCGCGCGCGAAGCCGGCATCGTCCCAGGTGCGCAGCCAGCGCGTGAGCGGAATCCCGAATCCCTTCTTCTTGCGGTCCAGCACTTCGTCCGGCAGCACGCCCCGCAGCGCGGCCTTCAACAGGTACTTCGTCTGCCCGTGACGGTACTTGTACTCGTGGGGGATGCGGCGGGCGAAATCCGCGACGTCCTGGTCGAGGAACGGGGAGCGCACCTCGAGGGACACCATCATCGAAGCGCGGTCGGCCTTGGCGAGAATGTCGTCCTGCAGATAAAGGCGCGTGTAGAACTCGAGCGTCTTGTCCACGACGTGGACCGCCGAGGTCGACTCCCACGCGTGAATCGCCTCCTCGTAGAGCTCCTCGACGGCCACGGGCTCCTGGAAGAGGTCCGAGATCTCGCGAGCCTCGAGCGGTCCGAGCCAGACGGGATTCCAGAGCCGCGAAGGATAGGACGCGCCGCGCAGTCCCCGCTTGATCCTGAAGTCGAAGCTCATGTTGGCGTCGGAGACCGGGAGGCACTCCGCGAGGCGGCGGATGCCGCCTTTCAGCCGCGCGGGCACGAGCGCGTGGAACCAGCGCGCCACGCCCAGCGCCTTGAACGTATCGTAGCCCGCGAAAAGCTCGTCGCCGCCGTCGCCGCCGAGCGCGACCTTGATGCCGCGCCGCGCGAACTCGCACAACTGGAAGGTCGGCACGATGGAAGGATCGCCGATGGGCTCGTCGAGCCGACCGAGGACCTGCGGCACCAGCTCGCGCGCGCGCTCGATGCTCAATGTCTCCTCATGGTGCCGCGTGCCGAAGCGCGTGGCGACCGCGCGCGCGTAGGCCGATTCGTCGAAGCTCGGCTCGCGAAAGCCGATCGTGTAGGTGTGCACCTCGGGAAGCTCCGCGGCGGCGTAGGCGAGCACCGCGCTCGAATCGATACCGCCGCTGAGGAAGACGCCGAGCGGCACGTCGCTCATCAGGCGCCGGCGCACCGCCTGCGAAAGGAGATGGCGCAGCTCCTCGCCCCACACCGCTTCGGGATTGGCGGGAACGTCGCGCGGCGGCCCGATCGCGAACTCCCAGTATTTGCGTACCTTCACGGCGCCCGGCGAGTCGAGATCGAAGGCCATCTGGTGCCCGCCCGGCAGCCGCTGAATTCCTTCGTAGAGCGAGCGCGGTGAGGGAATGAAGCCGTAGGC
>JADGRS010000062.1 GCA_017880705.1 Burkholderiales bacterium | reverse complement strand
CGGTGATCGGCCGGGCGTGGAAGGGGCGGTTCTTCTCGAGCCGGGGGGCCACGGCTTCTCGACGGGGAGGGATCTCGCTTCTTACGATAGCGCTCGAATTCCTTGCGCTTCTTCTATTCTGCGGCAAGCGGGGCACCCCACTCCCGAGAAGAACCGCAACCCTTTCACGCCAGGGGTTGATCGAGAGGCGCTGATACTGTTAGCGAGATGCAACGTGGCAGGTTGAGAGTGCGTCCCAGAGGTTATGAAAGGGCCGCTGCCGCCACGCATCGCCACCCGAGTGTCGACGCGCGTCACCGCCGCCTGGGTCCCCCGCCGATTGAGCAACGCCAATCAGTTGAGCAATGCGGCACCAGCCAGGCATTGCCGGGCCAGTTCCTCTCGGCCCGGGGGCAAGACTTTTCCGCAAACGCAGGGAAAACGACACTGATAGTAGTTGTCGTGATGCACTTCTCACCGGATCGACATTGAAACCGTACGGCCGTGAAGCCACGAGTAGGGCTTGGGGAAGAGTTTGAGAGGCCTCGAGGTGATTGGGAAATGTGCCGCTCCCACCACTTGTTCGCCTTCGCCGTTCAATGGTGAGTCACCGCCGGCCGGGTCAAACTCTTCCCCGCCCTCACTCGTGGGTGATCGCACCCCGAGTGCGCGCGGTGGATACCCCTTGAATCCCACGCCCGAGCTTGCGGATGTTGAACCAACGCTCGAACCCGCGGCTGTGGAGGTTACGGCGACCCGATGAAGAGATAGAAGCGCCCCTTGCCATTCTTGGCGTCCGCGACGCCGAGATAGACCGGGCCGAGGAAGGTGCTCGCGGCGAGATAGGCGCCGTACGAGCGCTGCCAGCCCGAGAGCGAGGTCTCCGTGAGGAGCTTGTCCATGCGCCCCGCCTCGGCGACGACGCCCGCGATGAGCGACAGGCCGTAGAGCGGCGACCTGAAATTCAGGCGGTACTGGCTCTCGAGCCGGCCGAACATGTAGTCGCGGCCGAGCATCTGGTCGTGCGCGAAGCCCGACATGCGCCGCGGCCCGCCGAGCGTGAACGCGTCGGCGAGCGGCAGCGTTCCCTTCAAGGCGGTGCCGCCTTCGAGGCCGACGAGATACGTGAAACGGTTGTGGGACCACGCCGCGCCGAAGCGCGCCTCGCTTCGCGAGTAGGGATCGAAGCCCGGCGCGTTGCTCGAGGCGCGCACCGCGTCGAAGTGCGTCACGTCGAGCTTCACGCCGCGCGTCGGAAAGAACGGCTGGTCGTAGGTGTCGATGGACAGGGTCGCGAGCGGCCCGCCGAGCTTCTCGCTCGCGTTGAGGAACGCGTTCGGCCCGGTGTCGAGCACGGATCCCAGGCTTCGCTCGACCCATCCCACGCTCGCCTGGCCATACACGCCGAGGTTCACCCCGGCCTCGGCCCCGGCGCGGTTCTCCTGGATGCGATACACCGCGAGGCGATCGCCGCCGAAGAAGAGCGGCAGCTTGCGAAGCCCCGCGCTCGCGAAGAAGCGCGTGTATCCGTAGTGCGCGCGCTCCAGGGGCTGGTAGAACTCGGTGTGGATTCCCTGCTCGCTTCCGATCTGCGCGGTGGTGAGCCATTCGCCGCCGAGCGAATTCATCCACGTGCGCCGGTAGAGCGCGCGGAAGTTGTAGTCGGACTCGGCGCGGAAATCCGACGCGAGCCCGAGCCCGAAGCGAAGGTAGTCCGGGCCCCACGGCTTCTCCACCGGCGTGATGCGAAGGATCGTGCGGTCGCGCTCGCGCACGACGCTGTAGTCGAGGGAGAGAAGATCGCCCTTGCTGTACTCGTCGACGAGGTCCCGCGCGAGGCTTGCCGAGTCGAGCGGCTCGCCTTCCTTCTGGCCGATGCCGCTGCGCAGCGTCTCCGGATTCACGAAGCGCGTCTGCGCGATCTCGACCTTGTCCACCAGCGGCGCCACGGGCTGGCCCGCGAACCGCACGCTGCCCTGCCACGCGAGGAACTCCTTCTCGGGAAGCGAGTAGCGCTTCAGCTGGTCCGAGGCCGCGAGCGCGGCGATGCGCCCGCGCTTCGCCGCGTCGAGCTGGCGCGTGAAATTGGTCGACGTGATGTCGCCCAGGTCGGGCTGGATGTAGATGTCCTGGGAGCGCAGGAGGAGGCGCGACTTCTCCACGTTCTGCTCCGTGAGGAGGTTCACCACCTGCCCGAGCACCGTCACGACGCCCGTCACTTCCTCGGGCTTGAGCAGCGGCGAGCCCACGTTCACCGCGATCACGATGTCGGCGTTGCAGAGGCTTTTCACCTCCGCCACCGGCAGGTTGTCGGTGAGCCCTCCGTCCACGAGCTTGCGCTCCTCGCGTTGCACCGGCGCCATGAGCCCGGGCACCGACATGCTGGCGCGCATGGCGGAGGTGAGGTTCCCGGTGCGGATCGCGACGCGCTCGCCCGTGCCGATGTCGGTCGCGATGATCGCGAGCGGCAGCGGAAGCTGCTCGATCGTGCGGTCGCCGAGCTCGGCGCGCACCAGCTGGTTGAAGAAGAGCTTCAGCTTCTCGCCGGCGAGCGCTCCCTCGCGGAAGCGGATCCCGTGGCGGGAGACGCCGAACTCCAGCCCGGAGTAGTAGCGATCGTCGAGGTACTTGTGGCGCAGGTCGATCGACTGGCGCCCGGCGCTGTCGTCGAACATGTTGATCCAGTCCGTCTTGCCGACGATCTCCTGGATCTCCGTGGGAGAAGCGCCCGCCGCATAGGCGCCGCCCGCGAGCGCGCCCATGCTCGTGCCCGCGATGCAGTCGATCGGGATGCGAAGGCTCTCGAGCACCTCGAGGACGCCGAGGTGCGCGCCTCCGCGCGCGCCGCCCCCCCCGAGCACGAGGCCGATCCGGGGACGGGGCGCGGAAGGCGCTTGCGCCACCGCGGCGAAGACGACGGCGCCGAGCGCGAGCGCCGCGACCAAGCGTATGAGCGCGCGCGTGGCGTCGCTCATGGGCTACACCTTGAGCGTGAACGGCGTGAAGCGGGTATCGCGATCGTAGTAGTCCTCCTGCTCGGCGCGCTTCAGGAACCCGACGACCGCGTAGGTGACGGGCGTGAACACCACTTCGACCGAGACTTTCGCGATGAATTGCACCACCATCACCGAAGGCAGCTTCTCGTCGGGGATGATGCCGGCGCCGTAGAAGGCGAGCGGGTAGAAGATGAGGGAGTCGACGCCCTCGCCGAAGAGGGTGGAGCCGATGGTGCGCGTCCAGAGCCAGCGCCCGGACGTCATGATCTTCATCTTCGCGAGCACGTAGGAGTTCACGAACTCGCCCGCGAAGTACGCGATCATCGAGGCGAGCGCGATCCGCCATGTGAGGCCGAAGGCGATCTCGTACGCCGCCTGGTTCTTCCAGAAGGGCGCGGGCGGCAGGCTCACCACCACGAACGACATGAACGACGCGAACGCGAGCCCCGCGAAGCCGCACCAGATCACGCGTCGGCTCCTCGCATAGCCGTACACCTCGGTCAGCACGTCGCCGAACACGTACGAGATGGGGAAGAAAAGCACGCCAGCGCCGAAGGTGACGGCGCCGAGAAACGGCAGCTCGAGCTGCGCGATCTTCGCCGGCCCGATCAGGTTCGAGCAGATGAGGATCGTCACGAACGCCGCCAGTACGAACTCGTAGTATTTGTAATCGCGGCGAGGAGCGGTAGGAGTCATGGAATCCAAAAGGCTTTGAATCCGCCGATAAACGCCGATGAACGCCGTAAAGGCAAAGGCGAATGGGAGCTTCGTGCCATGGATCCAGTATCTCGAAATTTCAAATTGGATTTCGCTCTTACGGCGTTCATCGGCGTTTATCGGCGGATATCGCTTTAACGGAGGCGCGTTGGCGGACCGCCTCGAAGAGGCAGATGGATCCGGCGGTGCCGGCGTTGAGGGATTCGACGCGGCCCGGCATCGGGATGTGCGCGCGCACCGTCGCCCCCGCGAGGAGCGCGCTCGAGATTCCCGCGCCCTCGTTGCCGACGATGAAGGCGCTCGGGCGCTTGAGGTCGAGGTCGTAGAGCGAGCGCTCGCCGCGCGCGGCGAGCGCGATCGAGGTGCCCCCATAGCTCGCGGTGAATGCGGCGAGATCGGCGCCCTCGACGATGTTCAGCGTGAAATGCGCGCCCATCGCGGCGCGCAGCACCTTGGGCGACCACGCGAAGGCGCATTGCGCCGAGAGAAGCACGTGCTGGGCGCCCGCGGCAGCGGCGCTGCGCAGCAGCGTGCCGACGTTGCCCGGATCCTGGATGTCCTCGAGGAGGAGCGCGAGCGAGGCGTCGGCGGGCACCGCATCGCCCTGCGGCGTGCGCACGCGCGCGATGACGCCCGTCGGCGATTGCACGGTCGAGAGCGCCTTGAACAGCGCATCGGAAAGAAGCGTCACTCGCGCGGGCGCGCTGCGCTCGACGAGGGCCGCGATCTCCGGGTCGGCAAGCGCCGCCGCATCGACCATCAGCTCCTCGGGCTTGCGGCCCGAGTCGAGGAACGCCGCGAGCAGATGCGCGCCGTCGAGCACGGACTCGCCGTTGCGGCGCCGCTCGGAGCCGCTCGCGGCGAGCTTCATCATCGCCTTGTACGCGGGATTGTCGCGCGATGCGACGCTTCTCATCGTCAGAACGGGAAGTCGCACTGGAGCAGCACCTGCACCGGGGCGAAGGTCCGCCGATGGATCTCGCAGGGGCCGAATTCCTTCAGCGCCGCGAGGTGCTCCGGCGTCGAGTAGCCCTTGTGGTTGGCGAATCCGTAGACGGGATAGCGCGCGTCGAGGAGCGTCATCTCCGCGTCGCGCGCGGTCTTGGCGAGGATCGAGGCCGCCGAGATCGCCCTCACGAGCGAGTCCCCGCGCACGATCGCCCGGCACTTGAACGCCACCTCGGGCGTGTGCAGCCCGTCGACGCATACTTCGTCGGGCTCCATGCCGAGCGCCTCGATGGCGCGGCGCATCGCCAGCAGGCTTGCGCGCAGGATGTTGATCGAGTCGATCTCCTCCACGCTCGCCGAAGCGACGGCCCATGCGATCGACCTCGCCTTGATGCGCCCGGCGAGCTTCTCGCGCACCGGCGGGGCGAGAACCTTCGAGTCGGCGAGCCCGCGGATGGGACGGGCAGGATCGAGCACCACGGCGGCGGCGAAGACGGCGCCCGCGAGCGGCCCGCGTCCCGCCTCATCGACCCCGCACAGTAATGAGGCAGTCGGGGGCGTAGGCGCTGGGCGGGACATGGCTCTCGGAAGGGTTGGCGAAATAGGGCGCGAGCGCCTGGATGATGCGCTCATCATGGCCCTTCGCGAGCTCCGCGTGAAGCCTCGCGAAGCGCGCGCGCAGGAGGTCCCGCGCCGTCTTGTTGTCGAGCCAGTTGCCGAGCGCCTGCGCGAGGTTGGCGGGCGTCGCGTCGTCCTGCAGCAGCTCCGGCACGATGAACTCGCCCGCGAGGACGTTGGGAAGGCCCACGTACGGAAGGAGGAGCTTCCTTTTGACCAGCCAGTGCGTGAGCTTGCTCAGGCGATAGGTGATCACCATCGGGCAGCGCGCGAGCGCGGCCTCGAGCGCCGCCGTGCCGCTCGCGACGAGCGCCGCTTCGGAGGCGTGCAAGGCGAGGCGCGCATGGCCGAAAAGGATCGTGATCGGGAGCTCTCGCGCCTCCAGCTCGTAGATGCGCCGCTCGAAGTACTCGCGCGTCTCGCGCGTGGCGAGCGGCACGAAGAAATGCAGCTCGGGGCGCTTCTTCAGCAGCTCCCTCGCGGTCTCGACGAGGAGATCGGTGTGCAGCTCGAGCTCGCTCACGCGGCTCCCGGGCAGGAGCGCGACCGGCACCGCCGCCGAGCCGAGGCGCAGCTGCGCGCGCGCTTCGCGGCGGTCGGGCTCCTGCGCCATCGCGTCGGCGAGCGGATGGCCCACGAAGGTCACGGGAATGCCTTCCTTCTGGTAGATCTTCTCCTCGAAGGGAAACATCACGAGCATGCGGTCCACGGCCTTGGCGATCGAGCGCACGCGCTCGTAGCGCCAGGCCCAGATCGAAGGGCTCACGTAGTGGACGGTCGGGATTCCCGCGGCCTTGAGCTTCCTCTCGAGGCCGAAGTTGAAGTCGGGCGCGTCCACGCCGATGAAGAGGTCCGGTTTTTCCTTCAGCAGCGTGCGCGTGAGGCCCGTGCGGATGCGCAGGATCTCGCGCAGATGCTTCAGCACCTCGACGTAGCCGCGCACCGCGAGCGTTTCCATCGGATAGAGCGTGCGCGCCCCTTCGGCGATCATCTTGGGGCCGGCGATGCCGTAGAACTCGACCTCGGGCCAGCGGCTGCGGATGGCGTGGATCAGCGCGGCGCCGAGAAGATCGCCCGACGCCTCGCCCGCGACGATGGCGACCCGCTTCGTCAACGCAGGATGCCTCGCGTGGAGGCGGCGAGGAATTCGGCGAGGGGGCGCACCTCGGGCGACGCGAGCGCCTGCTTCTCGAGCTCGGCGCGCGCGTCGGCGAGGCCGAGGCCGGATTTGTAGAGCGTCTTGTACGCCTTCTTCAGCGCCGCGATCGATTCCGGCGTGAAGCCGCGGCGCTTGAGGCCCTCGGAGTTGATGCCATGGGGCGCGCACGGCTGCCCCGCGATCGTCATGAAGGGCGGCACGTCCTGCGTCACGACGCTCGAGATCCCCGCCATCACGTGGGCGCCGACCTTCACGAACTGGTGCACGCCCACGAAGCCGCCGAGGATGGTCCAGTCGCCGATCTCGACGTGGCCCGCGAGCGTGGCGTGATTCGCAAAGACCGTGTGGCTGCCCACGCGGCAATCGTGCGCGACGTGGCAGTAGGCCATGATCCAGTTGTCGTCGCCGACGCGGGTCACGCCGCCGCCCTGGGCCGTGCCGCGGTTGATCGAGCAGTATTCGCGGATGGTGTTGCCGTCGCCGATCTCGAGGCGCGTGGGCTCGCCGCCGTACTTCTTGTCCTGGTTCGCCTCCCCGATCGAGCAGAAATGGAAGATGCGGTTGCCGCGGCCGACCTTCGTGTGCCCCGTGATCACGTTGTGCGCGCCGATCGTCGTGCCCTCGCGCACCTCCACGTCGCCGTCGATCACCGTGTACGGGCCGACGCTCACGCTCGCGTGGAGCTTCGCGCGCTTGTCAACAATCGCTGTTTGATGAATGGGGCTCACGGTCTCAAAAGGCTTTGAATCCGCCGATAAACGCCGATGAACGCCGTAAAGGCGAAACCCAAATCGAGATTTCGAGATACCGGATCCATGGCGCGAAGCTCCAATCGGCCTTTGCTCTTACGGCGTTCATCGGCGTTTATCGGCGGATCCAAAGCAGTTTGCCCGCATCACTCACAGTTCGCGCAGCGCGCAGAGGAGCTCGGCTTCGGCGGCGACGACGTCGCCCACCCTGGCGATGGCGTTGAACTTGGCGATGCCGCGGCCGCTGCGGCCCTGCTTCACCTCGATCGTCAGCGTGTCGCCCGGAACCACGGGGCGCTTGAAGCGCGCGCCGTCGATGCCGACGAAATAGTAGACCCACTTGCCGTCGTTCTTGTGGCCGAGGCTCTTCAGCGACAGCACCGCGGCCGCCTGCGCCATCGCCTCGACGATGAGCACGCCCGGCATCACGTGATAGTGGGGGAAGTGGCCGGGGAAGAAGGGCTCGTTCACCGTCACGTTCTTCAGCGCCACGATGCGCTCGCCCTTCTCGAAGTCGACGATGCGGTCGATCAGGAGGAACGGATGCCGGTGCGGGAGATATTCCTTGATCTCTTCAATCGTCATTTCGGTCACGTTCTTCTCCCGTGTGTTCTTTTCGCAGCTCGCGCGCCATCTCGCCCAGCCGGCGCAGGTGCACGGCGTTGCGCAGCCATTCGGCGTGGGGCATGAACGGCAATCCCGAGGTGTAGGTGCCGGGTTCGGTGATCGACTTCGTGATGAGCGAGAAGCCCGAGATCGTCACGTGATCGCAGATCGCGATGTGCCCGACGAGCCCCACGCCGCCGCCGATCATGCAGTGCTTGCCGACGGTGACGCTTCCCGAGATGCCGGTGCAGCCCGCGATGACGGTGTGCGCGCCGATCACGCAGTTGTGGGCGATCTGTATCTGGTTGTCGAGCTTCACGCCGTCCTCGATCACGGTGTCGTCGAGCGCCCCGCGGTCGATGGTCGTGTTGGCGCCGATCTCGACGTCGTTGCCGATGCGCACCGAGCCGACCTGGGGGATCTTGATCCATCGCCCCGCGTCGCGCGCCATGCCGAAGCCGTCCGCGCCGATCACCACGCCCGAGTGCAGCACGCAACGCTCGCCCACGCTGCAGCCGTCGTAGATCGTGACCCGGGCGTTGAGGCGCGTGCCCGCGCCGATCGCGACGCCCGCGCCGATCACGCCGTGGGGCCCGATCGAGGCGTCCCGGGCGATGGTGGCGCCGGGCCCGATCACCGCGAAGGCGTCGATCTCGGCGCCGGCATCCACGCGGGCGCTCGCGTCGACCTGCGCGAGCGGGTGAATGCCCGGCCGCACCGCGGGCGGCGGATGGAAGAGCGCCACCGTGCGCGCGTAGTAGGCATAGGGATTGTCGCTGACGATGCGCGGGATCGCCGCCGCGTCGCGATCGCCGGGCGACAGGATCACGGCGCCCGCGCGGGTGGACGCGAGCTTCGAGCGGTATTTCGGATTGGCGAGGAAGGTGATGTCGCCGGGCCCCGCCGAATCGAGCGTCGCGACGCCGGTGAGCGGCGCGGCGACCTCTCCCAGCGCCTCACCGCCGAGGCGCGCGACGATTTCCCGGAGGGTGAGCGCGGGGTTGGCCACGGCCGGTCACTTGTCGGCCAACGCGCGGATGACCTTGTCGGTGATGTCGATCTTGCCGCTCGCGAACACCGCCTCCTGCAGGATCAGGTCGAACTTCTCCTGCTCCGCGATCTGGTTGATGATCCGGGTCGCGCGCTCCTGCACGCTCGCGAGCTCCTCGTTCCTGCGCAGGTTCAGGTCCTCGCGGATCTCGCGCTGCGTGCGCTGGAAGTTGCGGCTGATGTCGGCGAGCTGGCGCTCCTTCTCGCGGCGCTGCGGCTCCGGGATCGTCACGTTCTCGCGCTCGAGCTCCGTCTGCAGGTCGCGGCCCTGCTTCTCCAGCTTGGCGAGCTCGGCGTTGCGCGCGGCGAACTCGCGCTCGAGCTTCTGCTGCGCGCGCTTCGCCGGCACCGCCTCGCGGAACACGCGCTCGGTGTTCACGAAGCCGATCTTCAGCTCCGCCGCGCCCGCGGCGAAGGCGAGCGAGGCCAGCAACAATGCCAACGCAATCTTCATGGTCGTGAACCTAAAAGATCTTGCCCAGCTGGAACTGGAAGCGCTCGACCTTGTCTTCCTGGCGCTTCTTGAAGGGCGCTCCGAACGAGAAGCGCAGCGGCCCGACCGGCGAATCCCAGCTTACCGCGAGTCCGAGCGCGGCGCGCAGGTCGCGAAGCTGCAGCTTCTCGTCCTGGCCCCAGACGTCGCCCGCGTCCACGAACGCGGATAGGCGCACGTTCTTTTCCTTGTAGCCCGGCATCGGGAAGAGCATCTCGAAGTTGCCGATGATGCGCCGGTTGCCGCCGAGGATGTCGCCGTTGGTGTCGACGGGCCCGAGGCTCGCCGCCTGGAAGCCGCGCACCGAGCCCACGCCGCCCGCGTAGAAGTTCTTGAAGAACGCCAGCGGCTTGCCGCGGTAGCCGGCCGCGTAGCCCGCCTCGCCGTTCAGCATGAACGTGAGCCAGGGCAGTTTGTCGAACGTGAGGAAAAACTGGCTCTGGTAGTTGAGGCGATAGTAGGTGAGGTCGCCGGGCGGGACGCCGAGCTCCACGCCCATCTCGTTCAGCCAGCCCTTGGTGGGCCAGGTGAGGCTATCGCGGCTGTCGCGCGAGTACGAGGCGTTGGTGCGGAACGTGTTGGTCCTCTCGCCGAATTCCGAGATGAAGTCGAGGTAGCGCTGCGGCGCGGTCGCGTCGACCGTGAGGCGCGTGCGCTCGGCCGTAAAGCCGAAGTTCACGGTGTTGTACTCGCTCACCGGCACCGCGTAGCGCACGCCGATGCCGCTCGAGTACGTGTGGTACGCCGCGATGGCGAGGCTCGAGGTGTCGACGTCGCGCAGGAAGATGTCGAAGCCCCGCGAGACGCCGTCGGCCGTGTAGTAGGGATTCAGGTAGCTCAGCGAATAGACCTTGTTCACGGAGCCGTTGTTGATCTGGAAGGACGCGAGGTTGCCCGTGCCGAGGATGTTCGCCTGGGCTATCGACGCCTGCAGCGTGACCTTGTCGATGGCCGAATAGCCGACGCCGAAGTTGAGCGAGCCCGTGTTTCGCTCGGTGACGGTAACGTTCACGTCCACCTGGTCGGTGGTGCCGGGCACCGCGGGCGTCTCGATCGTCACCTCGGAGAAGTACGAGGTGCGCTGCAGGCGCTCCTTGGAGCGCGCGATCTTCTCGAGCGAGTACCACGAGCTCTCGAGCTGGCGCAGCTCCCGGCGGATCACCTCGTCCTGGGTCTTCGTGTTGCCGTTGATGTTCACCCGGCGCACGTAGACGCGCCGGCCCGGGTCGACGAAGAAGGTGAAGCTCGCGACGCGCTTCTCGCGGTCGAGGTCGGGCACCGGGTTCACGTTGGCGAAGGAGTAGCCCTCGTTGCCGAGGCGATCGGTGATCCTCTTGGTGGATTCCACGATCTTCTCGCGCGAGAAGACCTCGCCCTGTTTCGCGAGGAGGAGCGGGCGCAGCACCTCCTCCTTGACGATGAGATCGCCCGAAAGCTTCACCTCGCCCAGGCGATAGACGGGACCCTCGGTGATGGCGATCGCGATGTAGATCTTCTCCCGATCGGGCGTGATCGAGACCTGCGTCGACTCGACGTTGAACTCGAGGTAGCCGCGGTTGAGATAGAACGAGCGCAGCGATTCCAGGTCCGCCGTGAGCTGCTGCTTCGAGTACTGGTCGTCCTTGGTGAACCAGGTGAACCAGCCCGGGGTGGTGAGCTTGAAGTTGCGCAGAACCTCGCGCTCGCTGAAATCCTTGGCGCCGATGATGTTGATGTCGGCGATCT
>JADGRS010000362.1 GCA_017880705.1 Burkholderiales bacterium | reverse complement strand
TGCAGCGACCTGGAGATGCTCTTCGCGGCGTCCGGCACCTTCTCCCAGATCGCCAGGGCGTCGTCGCTCCACGCATAGGCGGCCCATCCCATGGAGCCCAGCACGGAGATCACCACCACGCCCGCGGACAGCGCGCGGAAGCGCAGCACCCTCGTGAGCACATCCACCACGGGCGTGAGCGCGAAGGAGATCAGCAGCGACACCATCAACGGAATGAAGAACGGCCCGCCGAAATACAGCGCCAGGACCACCGCGACGGTCGCGAGGATGGCGAGCGAGCGATTGCCGCGCATGCGCTGCTTGCGCGTGTCGGCGGCGATCGCCTTCGGCGTGGCGATGGCCATCTCGGCCTTGGTGAAGCGATCGACAGGCGCGGGCTGCGCCGGAAGTTCGGGGGAGGGCGTTGCGGGCGTGAGTGTTTCCTCGAGGCGCGTTTCGCCGTCGTCGGGCAGGGAGCCTGCGACAAGTGTGGTCATTGTCGTCACATGCTATGAGAGCCGAGAAGACGGGTCTGTCGGTCTCCGGCACGCTGCCGTGTAGGACAGGGGAGCTTCCGCTCGCGGCTGGCGGGGGCCTTCGGTTATAATCGCGCTCTCGATTGGGGTGGTAGCTCAGCTGGGAGAGCGCCGCGTTCGCAATGCGGAGGTCGAGGGTTCGATCCCCTTCCACTCCACCAATTTTCCGCCGTTACTTCGCCGCTTTCTCCGACTCGCTGACGGCCTTGTCGAGCGCCTGCTGCCGCAGATCGTCCATGGTTACGCGAGAGGACGGTGCCCCCGGCTTCCTGTCGGCCGGTGACGCCGGGGCCGACACCGATCTCTGGGGCTCGGGCTCGGGGGCCGGTTTGAACGCTCCAAACACTCCGTGTCCCTGCACGATGCGCGAGCCCGGCAGCGCGACGAACAGCCCTCCATCCGAAGCGTGGGATGCCGTGACGATGGCGACAAGGCGCGCGTGCTGGTCGAAGATGGGCGTGCCGTTCGGAAGCGGAATCGCGGAGCGGATCTCGATCACCTTCCCCTGCGGGTCGTCGATGAATCGCGCGACGCTCGCCGAGCGCAGCAGGGGCTTGTTCGCGGGACCGAGGAAGACGGCCTCGAGCTTTTCGTTGGCCGCGGGAAATCCCTCTCTTACCCTGACGTTTCCCGCGGTGTTCTTCACCGATAGCGTGCAGACGTCGAGCTCCGGGTTGGATTTCCCCATCTCGGCCTTCGCGCTCGATTCATCGCCCATCTTCACGGAGAGCTGGGCGCCCGCCGTCATTCCGCTGCACGTCGTGACCATCTCGTTCTCGCCGATGGCCGTCGCGGTTCCGAGGTCGCGCACCTCTCCGGACATGAGCGCCATCTGCACGCGGCCGATCTGTGGCGACACGGCGGCGAGCAATTCGGCCGGCTCCATGGGCTTTTCGGCCGCGGGGGCATTGGAACGCGAGGCGAAGTAATACCCCGCGCCGGCAGCCAGAACCACCGCGGCCGAAACCGCGACCAGGACGCCGCTGCGAGGCCTGGATGCGGAGGAGTCGCCCGCGAGCGAGCGGTCGTATTCGTCGCGCCGGTCGGGATCCGAAAGCGTGTCGTAGGCGGCCTTCGCCATCGCGAGGAGACGCGCATCCGGCGCGGAGGTTTCCTTTTCCTGGTCGGCGCGGATGCGGTTGTATGCGCGGCCGATGTCCGTGACCTTGGCGTCGCGCGGGACTCCGAGGACTTCGTAAAGGGTCTTGGTGTTTCGAGCCATGGCTAGCGAAGTCCCCTCCCTCGGGGAAGTTCGAGACGATGGTATGGCATTCCGCTGCCGCGGTCACTCGATGACGACGCGATCCCTGCGGATGTAGCCGCTGAAGGATGCGCGGCCGCCCGATTTCACCTTCCACCATTCCGCCGATGTCTCCTGGACCAATATCCTCACGCCGGGCGGCAGTTGTGTGACGACGGGGGAATTGAGGCTGTCGGTGGCGCGTATGTTGGTCCTACCCTTCCCGACCGTGCGAGCCGGCTCCCATTGGGCATCGCCGGACTTGGTGCCTTGGTCGCTCTTTGGTGAAGCCTCGACTCTCGGTGGAGGCTCGACTTTCGGTGGAGGCTCGGCTCTCGGTGGAGGCTCGAGTTTCGGTGGTGGCTCCATCCTCGCGACCTGTGGCAACGCGGGGGCGGGCCGCTCTTCGGGCGCGAACGCCGTCGTCTCGCCGCAGGCGGTGAATACCGCATCGAGCTCCCTGCCGTATGGCGTGAGCTCCATGGCGATCTTCTGGCTCCTCACGGGCGACGTCGCCGGCAATGCGACGTTCTGCAGTACGTCGATGGAGACGCACCGGCGCAGCGCTGCGGGCGAAAGGCCGCGCGCGAGCGCGTCGCCCAGAGTGCTGATCTCCCAGCTCACCGCAAGGTCGCTCTTCGCGAGAGCGCCGTTGCCCTGGGGCCGCGGGCTGTTGCAGACCAGCCGCGGCAGGTCCACAGGCCCCAGGCCGCCGCGAGCATCGCCCTCGGCTGCGTTGGCGAGCTCGATGGAGATTTTCCCGGCGCTCTTCTGGCAGGAAACGAAAGCGAGCGAGAGGATCTTGCTGCCCCCCGCCGCGGTGACGACGGAGCGTCTCTGCACCGCGGCCTTGATGGGTCCCATGAGCGGATGGTTCACATCGCGCACGTCCCATTCGACCGCCGATCCGGCGGCGCGCTGCTTGCCGATCGACGCGACGGGATCTTGGCAATACGAAGGCATGCTTGCCGCAAGGGGCAGGCACAGAATCGCAATGAACAGGTCTCTTCGCAACGGCGGTCCGCGCCCCGGGTGACGGCCTTCATTCTACTGTCAGGCGGCGCCGCCCTCGAGCGGACGAGCTCTCGGCGGCTTCCTGAGGCCGGCGCCGGCCGTCAGGTCGGTCAGAGCGGCGAGCAGAACTGCACGCCCTCGTCGGCCCAGCCCGACGCAAGCTGCGCGTAGCGCATCATGGGATCGCTCGTGAAGCGGTGGTTGGAATCGTTGAAGGCGGCGCGCTGGTTGTACGCGCGGTAGACGGGAATCGTGTCGCCGGGGCATTGCCCGTTGGTCGGCAGCAGCGAGTAGAACGCGATCTGCTCGAACTGCCAGCCCGTGAACGTGGTGTTGCTCGCCGCGGCCTGGGCGCGCCCCTGCGCCTCGAGCCCTTTCAGCCACTCGCAGTCGCTCGCGCTGCCGGTGTAGAAGTGCGAGTTCGGCCCGCTCGCGTAGAAGCGGCACACGGGCACCGCCCCGGGGGGCGCGTCCGATTGGTGCAGCCACGCCTTGAATCCCTGGCCGCTGCGCTTCCACGTCTGCGTGCCCGGGTCGAGGAGCGCGATGTCGGAGGGCTCCGCGGTGATGAAATAGTGGTCGATGGGCGCCGCGTAGTACTCGACGACGGGGCTCGCGCTTCCCACGGCGACGTCGCTGATGAAATAGAGCGTGCTGTCGCCGCCCGTCTTCGGGCGCCCCCAGCCTTCGAGGCGGTAGTGGCCGGGCGCGAGGCCCGCGATCTTCACCGAGCCGTACGAGGTCGCGCCCGCGGGCGCCGCGCCGCTCGTCGGGGCGTTGCCGTAGAAATCGAAATCGACCCGGATCACGTTGCCCGCGATCGTCGCGCGCATCGTGGCCGCATCGTAGTAGACGGCGCTTCGCACCGTC
>JADGRS010000361.1 GCA_017880705.1 Burkholderiales bacterium | reverse complement strand
CAGCATTCTCCCGATCAGCAGACGCGTCGCGGGGATCTGGAACGACAGCCTCGTTTCATCCAATCTGACGCGGTACCAGCTCGAGGACATTCGCGTCCCGGCGCTGGTCATCAGCGCGACGGACGATCTGTACGGCACCCACGACAGCAGTCTCTACACCGCGGAGCAGATCCATGACGGAAGGTTCATCGCCTTTGCTACCGGCGGCCATCTTCTGATCGGCCATCAGGCAGAAGTGCGGTGGCAGATCACGAGCTTCCTGGAACGTCTCGAAGCGCCAAAAGGAACAGCGATCGCCGTTTGATTGCTCACTGGATAAAATGATGAAACACCATCGCCTTGTCGTTCTCCTTCTCGCCGTGTTGCCCCTTTCCGCCCTGGCTGCACCGCGTGCGATTCCGGGCATTAACGCCAAAGACATCTATCCCGCCGGCTGCGTCGACTGCCACGCGAAGAAGGCCGGCGGTGCCGATATGCGCCTGAGTACCCGTCTCGCCCGCTGGAACGGCAGCGTCGATCCGAAGATGCTCGCGGCCATGCAGGCGTTCGTTCCGAAAGGAATGACGCTGAAGGGAAAGCATCCGCCGGTGACGGCGGCGGTGAAGGACATTCCAGCGTCGTGCGCGAAATGCCACTCCGCCAGCTCAAAGACGATGCCTCCGCTCGCGCCGCTGATGCACGGCGTGCATCTGGCGAAAGGCGATCAGAGCGAGTTCGTGAAGCAGTTTCAGGGCGAGTGCACGTACTGTCACAAGCTGAACAAAACGGCCGGAACGTGGTCCATCCCGAACGGCGCTGAGAAGTAGCCGCGATCACACCGACCGGTGAGCAGCCGCATCGCGCCGCGAGTGCTCATGACGCACCGTTATGGCGGAGGCATGGATGCAACCCGACCTCGAAGCGATCGTGTCGGCGGACGAGGAAGCGCGCTCGCGCGTGGCGCTCGCCGAGGAGCGGCGCGAGCGTGACGTGCTCGCGGCGCGCACGGCGCGCGATGCGGCCATCGCTGCGGAGTTGAAGGAAGCATCCGACGCCCTCGATCGGGAGATCCAGGTCATTCGCGCAGACGGTGATGCGCGCACCGGCGAGTTGAAGAAACAGCAGGAGCAATACCTGGCATCGCTCGCTGCGTCGGGCGAGCGGAAATTCGATGACGCCGTAGCACTTGTCCTGCGGATGGTCTGCGAGGTGGCGCAGTGAGACCGTCGCACGGTTCGCGTGCGTACGCGCACGCGCGCATTCGCGCCTGTAAGTTGCGCCTACTGACGCGCGCGGACGCGGCCCCGCTCGTCGCCGCAAGCGACGCGGCGGCAATGCAGCGCGTGATCGCTGCATTGGGAATTGACGATCCGCTGCAGCGGCTGTTGCGGGTTTATCAGACCGCCATCAACGGATACTGCGACGGTGCTCCGCTCTTCCGGGCGATGCTGCAGCTGCACGAAATCGAGAATGTCAAGCTACTCTGGCGCGCCGTCGCGAACGGACATCGCGATCGGGTCGCGCGGCTCTGGATCGACGTTCTCGCGTTCGCATCGTTCCCGATCCCTGACGCTGCGACGCTGAACGAACTGCTGAGGAGCCTCGCGGGGACGCCATACGCCGAGATCGCGAAGAGCGTCGCGCGTGCGCACGGGAATGACGTTGCCGCCGCGGAGCTGGCATTCGATCGCTGGGCGTCGCGGCGTCTGCTCGACGAGGCGCGGCGACTCCCGCGGCGCGAGTCGATTGCGCTTCGGTTGATCGAGCTCGTCGTCCGCGAGCGCGACGCGCAGCTCATGCTCCGCGGCGCGAAGTGGTACGGACTGGCGAGTGTCGCGCCGGACAAAACCGTGGACATCACCGCCCTCCGCCGCGAGCGGCTGCGCCTTTGCCGCCGCGCATTCATCGGCAGTCCGTTTCTTCTCGGACCCGCAGTCGCCGTCATCCTTCTCGCCGAGGAGGAAGTAAGGGCGGTGCGGGCACTCGTCGAGCGGATGGGGAATGAGCGCCTGGACGCGGCGATGATCCGCACGGTGGCGGCATCGCAGGTGGGAGCCTGATCATGCTGCGTTCCGTGCCGATGGTTCACTTCCGTGCGCAGGTGCCGAATCGCGACGCGGCCGTGGCCACTCGTGCCATCGCAGGCGAAGGGCTTCTTCATCTCGTCGACATCGCGCACGGCCACGCGCCGTACGACGCATCCCCTCCCGGCGTGCGCGAGCTTTACGCCGGATTCCGCGATCTCGTTCGCCGCATCCGCACCACCGCCGATCGCCTCGGCGTTCCGCGCGCGGAGGCCACCGGCGCGATCGACGGAGACGACCTCGCCGACTTCGCCATCGAGCGCGAGCGCATCCTTCTGGTTCTCGAACCGATCGAAAACCGGGTGCAAGAGCTCGTGCGCGTCAGCGCCGACGCAGGCGAGCGGCTAACGGCGGCGCGCGAACGTTGCGATGATGCGGAGCGCCTCCGCCTGGCATCCCTCGACGTCGATCGACTCGCTGCACTCCGTTTCGCCGTCATACGCCTCGGCATGCAATCAGCGGAGGCGCTGCCTTCGATGACGGAGATGCTCGCGCCGTCCGCGCATGCCGTCGTTCCTCTTCACGAGCGCGAAGGGTCGGTGCTGTTCGCCGCTGCCGTCCTCGCATACAACCGGGCCCGTCTCGACGAAGCGATGCGCCTCACCAGCGCCAGTGCGGTAACGCTTCCGAAGTCGGCAGCCGATCTCGATCCCGAGCGGCTCGCGCACGAGCTGGCCGAGGCGGAACGCGTCGTCGCGGATGGAGAACGCGCGTTCGACGAGGAGCGCACGAAGTCGAGCGAAGTGCTCGACCGGATCGCGCGCCGCGCCGAAACGGCGATGCTGCTCCTGCAGGCGCAGACATTCTTCGCCGCGGCCGGACGCTTCATCGTCATCTCGGGATGGGTGCCGCGCGACAGCGCCGAACCGCTGGCGGCGCGCGTCCGCTCGGCGACGAAGGATCACGCCATCGTTGAGATCGAGCCGGTCGAGAGCGTGCCCGGAGTTAGCGAAGGAACGCTGCGCGTTCCCATCCTCCATCGCAATCCGCTGCTACTGCGGCCGTTCCAGACGTTGATCGACATCTACGGCACGCCGTCGTACGCGGAGGTTCAGCCGACCGCCTTCTTCGCCCTCGGATTCCTGGCCATGTTCGGACTGATGTTCGGCGACGTCGGCCACGGCGCGGTGCTGTTCCTGGCCGGCTGGTTTCTCTTTCGGTACCTGCCGCGTTTCCTCGACTACGGAATCCTGCTGATGGAGGCCGGCGTCGCGTCGGCGGTGTTCGGAGCGCTGTACGGGAGCGTCTTCGGCCTCCGAGGGCTGATCCCGACGCTCTGGATCGAGCCAATCAACGACCTGCCGCGCTTCATGCTGATCGCGGTGGCTTTCGGCGCGTTCGTCGTCACGGCCGGACTGGTTCTCAACATCGTCAATCGATGGCGCAGCGGCGACTGGATCGATGCGCTGTACGGACCGCACGGCGCGACGGGCGCGATGCTGTACTGGATCATTCTGGTCGTACTGGCGCGCGCGTTCGTGCCGGCAACGGTGCGTATCCCCGGCGCCGTGATCGCAGGTGTCGTCTTCGTGGCCGTCGTCGTCATAGCGGGAGCGCGTCCGCTGATGCGATGGTTC
>JADGRS010000360.1 GCA_017880705.1 Burkholderiales bacterium | reverse complement strand
CCGCAGCGCTCTTCGCGATGTCGGCAAGGCGCTGGTATTGTCGCTCGACCAGGTCGATCTCCTCTCGAAGTCGATGTCGTGGTGGGATAACCGCGAGGCGCTGAAAAAGCGCCTCGTGGAAGCGGGCTTCGATCTTTCCAACCGCGTGGTGCAGCAGGTGATCGACCTCACGCAGCAGCTGGTCGGATTCCCGCGCCATCTCTCGCAGCATCCCGGCGGATTCGTGATCGACAACCGACGCCTTTCGCGCCTCGTCCCCGTCGAGAACGCGTCGATGCCCGATCGCACGGTCATCCAATGGGACAAGGACGATCTCGACGCCCTGGGGCTCCTCAAGGTCGACGTTCTCGGCCTCGGGATGCTTTCCTGCATCCGGCGCGCTATCGACCTGGTGAACGGTTACCGGCAGTCGCGTCTCACCATGCAGTCCATCCCCGCCGAAGATCCCGCGGTCTACGAGATGATCCAGCGCGCCGACACGATCGGAGTCTTCCAGATCGAGTCGCGCGCGCAGATGTCGATGCTGCCCCGCCTGAAGCCCGAGAAATTCTACGACCTGGTGATCGAGGTCGCGATCGTGCGCCCGGGGCCGATCATGGGCGGCATGGTGCATCCGTACCTGCGCCGGCGCGAGGGCAAGGAGAAGGTCACCTACGCGAGCGACGAGGTGAAAAAAGTCCTCGAGCGCACGCTTGGCGTATCGATCTTCCAGGAGCAGGTGATGCAGCTCGCGGTGGTGGCCGCGGGCTTCACGCCGGGCGAGGCCGACAAGCTGCGCCGCGCGATGGCGTCGTGGAAAAGACGCGGCGGCATCGAGCCTTTCCGCGAAAAGCTGGTGCAGGGGATGCTCGCGAACGGCTACAAGCGCGAATACGCCGAGCAGATCTACCAGCAGATCCAGGGCTTCGGCGAATACGGCTTTCCGGAATCGCACGCGGCGAGCTTCGCGCTTCTCGTCTACGTGTCGAGCTGGCTCAAGCATCACGAGCCCGCCGCTTTCGCGTGCGCGCTCCTGAACAGCCAGCCTCTCGGCTTCTATTCGACCTCGTCGATCGTCCAGGACGCGCAACGCCACGGCGTGAAGGTTCTTCCCGCCGACGTCCAGCGCAGCGATGTCGACAGCAAGCTCGAAGCTCACCCCGGCGCAGGCGAGGACCTGACAGAAGCCGCCCTGAGGCTGGGCCTCGGCCTCGTCAATGGATTTAAAGTAATTTCTGCAGAAAGAGTTATAAATGCTCGGAATAATAGATTATTTTACTCTACGGAAGATCTAGCCCGGCGGGCTTCCCTGGACCGTTCCGACCTGAGTGCCCTGGCCTGCGCCGATGCGCTCGCAAGCCTCGCGGGCCATCGCCGCGAGGCGCTCTGGGAGACGCTCGCCATCGACGAAGCGACTCGCCTCGAGCTTCCCGCGACGCCGGTTGAGCCCCCCTTGTTGAAAGCGCCCACCGAAGGCGACGACATCGTGGGCGACTACGCGGCCCTCGGCCTCACCCTCAGGCGCCATCCGCTGGCCCTTCTTCGCGGGCACCTGGAGAAGCGGCGCATCCGCACCGCGGCCCAGGTCGCGCAATCGCGCAACGGCCAGATGATCCGCGCGGCGGGCATCGTGACTTGCCGCCAGCGTCCCGCCACCGCGAGCGGCGTGATATTCGTCACGCTCGAGGACGAGACCGGCTACGTGAACCTCATCGTGTGGAACGACCTCGCCGACCGGCAGCGAAAGGAATTGCTCGGCTCGCGATTGCTCGCCGTGAGCGGCGAAGTGCAAAGGCAGGGGCGCGTGGTGCACATCCTCGCGCGCCGGCTCGAGGATCTCTCGCCGATGCTGGGGCGCCTATCGACCTCGAGCCACGACTTCCACTGAACGCCTAGAAGGGAAGCCTCGTGATGGGCTTCGTCTGCGTCAAGCCGTCCACGGTATACGTCATGGTCGCCGTATTCGCATCGGTGAACGTCAAGGTCAACGTACCCGCCTGCGTGACCACCAGCGCCGACGGGTTGTAAGCAGCACCGACCACCGGCGTACCCCGCGTGCGATACAACGCGCCGGTGTACGTGTTGCCCGTCCAGGTCCCGTCCGGCATCACGAGCCATGTCGTCCGTCCGGACGTATCGTAGGTGTACCAGGCCGCGAAGATGTTGTGGTACTGCTGGGTGAGCACGACTCCCCAACCGTTCTCTGCCGAGCCGCCCCACCACATATCCATGTAGTTCGTGATCGGCGCGGTGTTGACCAGGCCGAAGGCCATGCGCGAAATGGATTTGCTGCCCGAGACTCCATTCACGCTGTACGTGAGCGTCCCCGTCGAGGTGCCGGTGAAGGCGATCGATGCGCTTCCCACGGACGCGTTCGCCGTGAAGCGGTTGACCTGGTAGTTGCCGTACCAGCTGCCCGAGGGAATGTAGAGAGCGCCGCTGTACGTCGTGTGGGCGGCGTTCCACTGACCCGAAGGCAGGACGACCCAAAGCGGATTTCCGGACGAATCGTAGATGTACCACGCGAGGAACAGCGCGTCCTGGTGCTGGGTGATGGTCAGTCCCCAGCCATTTTCCTGCTCACCCGCCCACCACATGTCCTGGTAGCTCTGAATCGTCGTGCCGTTGGAACACGTGTTGGACTCGGTTTGGTACGCGCCGGGCGTCCACGTGGTCCCGACGCAGGAATAGCTGCGCGTCTGGACGATCGATCCCGTCTGGCCCGCGGAGCAGGCGAGGACTTGGGTGTCGTTCGGCGGCTGCGAGCCCGTGCACGTGGGCGGAGGCGATGCCGCCGTAGTCGTGGCCGAAGCCGATGCGGATTGCGCCGAGCAGTTGCTCGCGGCGTCGCAGGCCGACACGGTGAAGCTGTACATCGTTCCCGGCAAGAGGCCGGTCACGCCGGCGCTCGGGCCCGGGGCAGTTCCCAGCAGGGTCGCGCCCTGGAAGACCTGGTAGTTCGTCACGCCCACGTTGTCCGTGGAAGCGTTCCAGGCGAGGTTGATCTGGCTGGTGCCGGCCGCCGTGGCGACGAGCCCCGTCGGCACGGTCGGCGCCTGGGCGTCGACTGAGAGCGTGGTAGCCGATGCCGATGCCGATTGGCCCGAGCAGTTGCTCGCGGCGTCACAGGCCGATACGGTGAAGCCGTACAGCGTTCCCGGCGAGAGGCCGGTGACGGAAGCGCCGTTGCCCGAGACCGTTCCGAGCAGCGTGCCACCCTGGAAGATCTTGTAGCTCACGACGCCCACGTTGTCGATGGAGGCGTTCCAGGCGAGGTTGACCTGTGTCGTGCTGATCGGCGTGGCCGTAAGCCCCGTGGGAACGCTGGGCGCTTGCGTGTCAGGCGGCGGCCCGCTGCTACCGGCGGCGCCGTACAAGTGCACGCATCCGGCGATATCGTCGGCCCCCAGCGTGCTCAGCCCGTCATAGCTCGTGAGCGGCGGGCCCGACATCACCTGGTTCTGCAGATCGGAATGCTGCAGCCCGAACGAGTGGCCCACCTCATGCGTGACCGTGGCGTCGAAATCCGAGAACGGGCTGTAGGTCGCGCCGTACGCGGCATTGAGGCGAATGTCGGCGTCGACGATGGTATTGCTGCTGTTCCACGCGACAGTCGTGATTCCCGTCGTCGGTGCGGTGATGCTCGTGTTCGAGGCGTCCCA
>JADGRS010000061.1 GCA_017880705.1 Burkholderiales bacterium | reverse complement strand
CCGGCGCCGCGATCTCCGCGGGCAGCATGAGGAGGAACCCGTCTGCGCGTCGCAGCAGGAGGAACGTCGCGAGGAGGCGCCCTTTCGCGGAGCACCAGCCGTTCCATTGCGCATCGCCCGGGGCGAGCGACTCCACGTCGTTGGTGAACTGCCCATGGAGAAACGTGGCCGCGTCGTCCCCCGTTACGCCGATGAGCGCGTTGTGGGAGAGATCGGCGACGAAGTCGAACGGCATGAGGTTCAGGGTGGGTGCGGCAGAGCGGGAACACAAGTATAGCGACGCGACGTGCGAGATCTCCCTCAGGCCCTCGCAATTCGCCGCATGGGGAGTGGCGGTCGCGTCGCTCGCGACGCTCGCCCTCGTCGTGGCGACGCCCGGAGCCCTTCAGCATCGGATCCTCTTCGCGACGTGGATCGCGTGCGCCGCGCTGGAGGCGTTCCACAGCCGCGCGTTGCTTCGGGGCGGCCGCGCCGGGCGCGTCGTCTCGCTGGAGCCCGGAGGCGGAATTGCGGTGCGGGACGCCCTAGGAAGGTGGCGCGCCGGCGACCTGTGCGCGGGCTCCTTCGTCGCGCCATGGCTCACCGTCATCCGCTGGCGCCCGGCCGGGGCGCGGTTCGACCGAACCATCCCGATCCTTCCCGACATGCTTTCGCGAGAGGACTTTCGCCGCGTGCGTGTAATGCTGCGCTGGTCGTAGGCTAGGATGGCGGGCGTGAAAGTCCTGCAAACAGAGCGCCTCGCGCTGCGCGAGCTCACCGTCGACGACGCCGTGTTCATCCGCGAGCTCGTGAACGAGCCTTCGTGGATCCGTTTCATCGGCGACCGCGGCGTGCGCTCGGTCGACGATGCGCGCGCCTACCTCCAGAAAGGCCCGATCGCGATGTACGCCCGCTTCGGCTTCGGCCTGTGGGCGGTCGAGCTGAAGGAGACGGGCGAAGCCGCGGGGCTGTGCGGCCTCATCAAGCGCGACGCCTTCGAAGACGTGGACATCGGCTTCGCCTTCCTGCCGCGCTTCTGGCGCCGGGGCTACGCGCTCGAGTCGGCGCAGGCGGTGCTCGCCTACGGCCGCGAGATCCTCGAGCTCGATCGCATCGTCGCGATCACCTCGCCGGACAACGACGCCTCGATCCGCCTTCTCGAGAAGATCGGATTGCGCTTCGAGCAGACCATCGAGTTCGCCGGCGAGCCGACGAAGCTCTTCGCCGCCTGACGATGGCGCTGCGCAAGGTCGTCGCAACGCGCTACGTGACGCCGCTTCGCGAGGGAGGCTCCCTTCCCGCCATCGTGGAAGCCGACGACGACGGCATGTACGTCCTCAAGTTCCGCGGTGCCGGCCAAGGCGAGAAAGCGCTCATCGCGGAGCTCATCGCCGGCGAGCTCGCGCGCGCGGCGGGCCTTCCGGTGCCCGAGATCGTCCTGATCGAGTTGGATGTCGAACTGGCGCGCGCCGAGCCCGATCCGGAGATCCAGGAGCTCATCAAGGCGAGCGCCGGATTGAACCTCGCGCTCGACTACCTGCCGGGATCCGTCACCTTCGACCCGGTCGCCGATAGCGTCGATGCGACGCTCGCCTCGAAGATCGTCTGGTTCGACGCGTTCGTCACCAACATCGACCGCTCGCCGCGCAACACCAACATGCTGCTGTGGCATCGCAAGCTGTGGCTCATCGACCACGGCGCCGCGCTCTATGCGCATCACGGCAGCGGCGATCTCGCCGGGCGCGCGCGCGAGCCGTTCGCGCGCGTGAAGGATCACGTGCTGCTCCCGATCGCGAGCGAGCTCGGGGAAGTCGACGCCGGCCTCGCCGCGCGCTTCACCCCGGCGCTGCTGCGCGAGATCGTGGCCCTCGTGCCCGCGGAATGGCTCGGCGACGCGCCCGAAGCGCGCCGCGCGGCTTACACTGGCTATCTCGCGGCGCGGCTCGAGCGCCCGCGCCTGTTCCTCGAGGAGGCGATCCGTGCCCGCAGCGCGCTGCACGTATGACTACGCGGTGATTCGCGTCGTCCCGCGCGTCGAGCGCGAGGAGTTCGTGAATGCCGGCGTCATCGTGTCGTGCCCCGAAATGCGCTTCCTCGAGGCGCGCATCGAGCTCGACGAGGCGCGCCTCGTGGCGCTCGATCCGGCGATCGACCTGGACGCGGTGCGCGCGCACCTGGCGGCGATTCCGGCGATTTGCGCGGGCGGCGCGGATGCGGGCGCGATCGGCCTCATGCCGCAGAAGGAACGCTTTCGCTGGCTCGTGGCGCCCAGGAGCACCGTGGTGCAGACGTCGCCCGCGCACGCGGGGCGCTGCGAGAATCCGGGCGCGCTCCTCGAGCACCTGCTCGCGACGATGGTGCGGCCGCCGAAGCCGGCTCGGGAGCCCGCTTGAAGGCGAGGATCCAAGCGCCTCTCGCCACGATCGAAGTGGTGGGGACGGCCGACCCGACGCTTTCCTGGGACGAGGTATGGGGCCTCATCCAGCGCTTCTTCGACGAGGAACGCGAGGATGTGGAGGAGCTCATCAAGCACCACGGCTTCGTCGCGCTCTTCCGCGCGGCGGACGACAGGCGTCTCGTCGGCCTCACCGCTCTCGACGTGTATCCGACCGAGTTCGAGGGGCGCAAGGTCGCCGTGATCTTCACTTCCCACTCGATGCTCGACGAGGCCTTTCGCGGCCAGAACCTGATGCAGCGCCTCGGCTGGCGCACGTTCCTGCGCACGCGCCTGCGCTTCCCGTTTCACGCGATCTACTGGTTCTACGACTCGTTCAGCTCCAACGGCTACCTTCTGCTGCCGCGCAACTTCCGCGACTTCTGGCCGCGGCGCGACGCTCCCACGCCGGCCTGGGAGCAGGGACTCATGAACCATCTCGCGGTCCAGATGTATCGCGAAGCGTGGCAACCCTCGCTCGGCATCGTGCGCCGCACGGGACACAAGCGCCTGCGTGCCGAAACGGCGCGCCCGCAGGCCGAGTACGACCGCGATCCGGATCTCGCCTTCTATGCGCGAGCCAACCCGGGGCACGCCGAAGGCGACATGCTGGTTTGCCTCTGCCCGCTCACGCTGGTGAACCTGGTGACGCTTGGAGTGCGCGCTCGCCAACGTGCGCGGCGCCTGCGCGAGGCGGCGGCGGGGGGCGACCGTTGATCGGCTCCCACATGGAAGCGTGGGGATTCTCCGGGATCGACTGCCGCACCATGGGAACATGGACCGCCAAACACAGGTGTCCGTGGAAGACGGGGTCGTGCGGGTCACGGTCCGGGGCGAGGTGAAGCTCGCGGCCGGCGGCGCGGCGATCGCCCAGGCATCGCGTGTCGCGCATGACGCGGGCAGCAACCTGCTGCTCTTCGACATCACCCAGGCCCAGTCCCGCGAATATCACGCCGTCGCGATGCATCACGCGAGGGATGCCCATCGCACGGGCATCGTGAAGTTCCGCATCGCGATCCTCGGCAGGGCGGGCGACGCCAAGCTCTCGTTTCTCGAGAACGTCGCGCGCAATCGGGGCATTCGCGCCCGCAGCTTCACCGCCGAGCGCGAAGCCGTGAGGTGGCTCAAGGCGTCGTCCCCATGATCGCGCCCACGGGCTGAAGTGGGCGCGGGCGCGCTGTATAATTCGCCCATGAATCCGCAGGATGCGCCGCCGCAGCAGGTTCTCACGCTGCCGGGCGCGGTTGCGCTCTCGCCCTTCCGCGTCGAGAAGCTCCTCGCCTCGCTGCCTCGCCCGCTCGCCGAGGCGATCACGGTCGACACGCGCTTCGTGCACTTCGCCGCGATCTCCGCGCCCCTCTCGGCGGAAGAGACCGCGGTCCTCGAGAAGCTCCTCACCTACGGGACCGCCGCCCATGGAGCGCCGCGGGGCGCGCTGCTTCTCGTGCTTCCCCGCTTCGGCACCGTCTCGCCGTGGTCATCCAAGGCGACCGACATCGCGCGCAACTGCGGCCTCGCCCGGGTTGCGCGCATCGAGCGCGGAGTCGCCTACTACATCCACGCGCGCGATCCGGGCCCGCTATCGGAGCGCTCGCGTCGCGCCCTGGACCGCGCGATCCACGACCGGATGACGGAAACGGTGGTCGACGATCTCGCCGAGGCCCATCGGCTCTTCGCGCACGCCCAGCCCCGGGCGATGGCGAGCGTCGACATCATCGCCGGGGGGCGCGACGCGCTCGTCGCGGCCAACGCGGCGATGGGCCTCGCGCTCGCGCGCGACGAGATCGACTACCTCGTCGAGAATTTCGGCAAGCTCGGGCGCAATCCGAGCGACGTCGAGCTGATGATGTTCGCGCAGGCGAATTCGGAGCATTGCCGCCACAAGATCTTCAACGCGACCTGGAGCGTCGACGGAAAGGCCCAGGACAAGTCGCTCTTCCAGATGATCCGCCACACGCACGAGGCGAGCCCGCGGGGCACGGTGATCGCCTACTCGGACAATTCCGCGGTGATGGAAGGCGCCGAGGTCGAGCGCTTCTTCCCCGACGCTTCGGGCGAGTGGCGCTATCGCCGCGACCTCACGCACATCCTGATGAAGGTCGAGACCCACAACCATCCGACCGCGATCGCGCCCCATCCGGGCGCGGGCACCGGCGCCGGCGGCGAGATTCGCGACGAGGGCGCGACCGGCACGGGCGGGAAGCCCAAGGCGGGCCTCACCGGGTTCTCGGTCTCGAACCTGAACATCCCCGGCGCGCGGCGGCCCTGGGAAGCCGACTACGGCAAGCCGGGGCGCATCGTCTCGGCGCTCGACATCATGATCGAGGGCCCCATCGGCGGGGCGGCGTACAACAACGAGTTCGGCCGTCCCAATCTCGCGGGGTACTTCCGCTCGTTCGAGCTGGAAAGCGAGGGCGAAGTGCGCGGCTACCACAAGCCGATCATGCTCGCCGGCGGATTCGGCAACATCTCCGCGTCGCACACGCACAAGCGAGCGCTCGGCGCGGGCTCGGTCTTCATCCAGCTCGGTGGCCCGGGCTTTCTCATCGGCCTGGGCGGCGGCGCGGCCTCTTCGATGGCGTCGGGCCAGAACGTGGAATCCCTCGACTTCGACTCGGTGCAGCGCGCCAACGCCGAGCTCGAGCGCCGCTGCCAGGAAGTGATCGACGCCTGCTGCCAGATGGGCGAGCGCAATCCCATTCTCTCGATCCACGACGTGGGCGCGGGCGGCCTGTCGAACGCATTCCCGGAGCTTGTGCATGGCGGCGGGGCCGGGGGGAAATTCGACCTGCGCCGCATTCCGATCGAAGAGCCCGGGATGTCGCCGATGCAGATCTGGTCGAACGAGTCGCAGGAGCGCTACGTGCTCGCGATCGACAAGTCGCGGCTCGCGGATTTCGAGCGCATCTGCGCGCGGGAGCGCTGCCTCTTCGCCGTCGTCGGCGAGGCGCGCTCCGGCAACGGCATCGAGGTCGACGATCCGCTCTTCGGCAATCGTCCCGTCGACATGTCCCTCGACGTGCTTCTCGGCAAGCCGCCTCGCATGCATAGAGAGGTGACGCGTCGCCATAGGCAGCTGCACCCTCTCGAAAGATCGGCGTGGTCGCTGCAAGACGCCGCCTATCGAGTTCTACTGTTGCCGAGTGTTGCCGACAAGACCTTCTTGATTTCCATCGGCGACCGCACCGTCGGCGGAATGTGCGTGCGCGACCAGATGGTCGGGCCCTGGCAGGTTCCGGTCGCCGACTGCGCGGTCACGACGCTCGGGCTTTCGACCTACCTCGGCGAAGCGATGGCGATCGGCGAGCGCACGCCGCTCGCGCTCATCGACGGGGCCGCGTCGGGGCGCATGGCCGTGGGGGAGGCGATCACCAATATCGCCGCGGCGCCCATCGCGTCGCTGGGCGACGTGAAGCTGTCGGCCAACTGGATGTGCGCCGCGGGCCATCCCGGCGAGGACGCCGCGCTCTACGACACGGTGAAGGCCGTGGGCATGGAGCTGTGCCCCGCCCTCGGCATCGCGATCCCCGTCGGCAAGGATTCCATGTCGATGCGCACCACCTGGCGCGATGCGAAGAGCGGCCAGGAAAAGTCCGTCACGGCGCCGCTCTCGCTCATCGTCTCCGCGTTCGCTCCGGTGAGCGACGTGCGCCGGACGCTCACGCCGGAGCTGCGCATGGACGCAGGGGATACGGAGCTCGTGCTGATCGACCTCGGCGCGGGCGCGAACCGCCTCGGCGGCTCGGCGCTCGCGCAGGTGCACTCGCAGCTGGGAGCCGAGGCGCCCGACCTCGACGATCCGGCGAAGCTGAAGGCCTTCTTCGGCGCCGTGCAACGCCTGAACGGGGAAGGCCGCGTGCTCGCCTATCACGACCGTTCCGACGGGGGGCTCCTCGCGACGCTTTGCGAGATGGCGTTCGCGTCGCGCGCGGGAGTGAGCGTTTATCTCGATACGCTCGCGCTCGATCCGAGGCAGCTCGATGTCGACGGCCACGAGCGCGAGACCGAGCTTCTCGCGGGCAACCTCCACGAGCGCATCGTCGCGACACTCTTCAACGAGGAGCTGGGCGCCGTGCTGCAGGTCCGCCGCGGGGATCGCGACGCGGTGATGGCGGTCCTGCGCGAGGCGGGCCTTTCGGCCGATTCCCACGTGATCGGGCATCCGAATTCAGACGGCGAGGTGCGCTTCATCGTGAACGGCAAGCCCGTGTTCGCGGCGAAGCGCGCGTCGTTGCATCGCGCGTGGTCTGAAGTGACGCACCACATCCAGCGCCTGCGGGACAACCCCGCGTGCGCCGACCAGGAGTACGAGCGCATCCTCGACGAGGGCGATCCGGGGCTCAACGCGAAGCTCACCTTCGATCCCGCGGAGGACATCGCGGCGCCCTGCATCGCGAAGGGCGTGCGCCCGCGCATCGCGATCCTGCGCGAGCAGGGGGTGAACGGCCAGGTGGAGATGGCCGCGGCCTTCGATCGCGCCGGATTCGCCGCGGTCGACGTGCACATGAGCGACATCATCGCCGGCCGCGTCTCGCTCGCGGCCTTCAAGGGCTTCGCGGCGTGCGGCGGCTTCAGCTACGGAGACGTGCTGGGCGCGGGCGAAGGCTGGGCCAAGTCGATCCTCTTCAATCCGCGGGCACGCGACGAGTTCGAGGCCTTCTTCGGGCGCGACGACTCGTTCGCGCTCGGCGCCTGCAACGGCTGCCAGATGATGTCGAACCTGAAGGACATCATTCCCGGCGCGCGCAACTGGCCGCACTTCGAGCGCAATGCCTCGGAGCAATACGAGGCGCGCGTGGCGTTGATCGAGATCCAGAAGTCGCCCTCGATCTTCTTCCCGGGAATGGAAGGAAGCCGCATTCCCATCGCGACGGCGCACGGAGAGGGCCGCGCGGTGTTCAAGGGCGAAGCCGCGATGGACGCGGCCCGCTTCCTGGTCGCGGCCCGCTTCGTCGACAACCGCGGCGCCGTGACCGAGGCGTATCCGTACAACCCGAATGGCTCGCCGCAGGGCGTGACCGCCCTCACCACGCCCGACGGGCGGTTCAACATCCTCATGCCCCATCCGGAGCGCGTGTTCCGCTCGATCCTCCTGTCGTGGCACCCGCGCGAATGGGGCGAGGATTCGCCGTGGATGCGCATGTTCCGCAACGCCCGCGCCTGGGTGGGTTGATCGCGGCCGCGACGTCGATGCCGGCCGCCGGGCGCAAGCTCCGAGCAAGGAAAAGCGGCTTATGATCGGGTAGGGGGCTATGATTGCAGCGCCCCAAGATGGGTTTCGTCCCGAGGGAGTCACCGGTATCGACACGGCAATGAACGACCGCAATCCCCGCGTGCGACGCTTCGAGCGCCCCAGGCGCGTAGGCGTTTGCGAGGAGCGCCCATCATGCCGGCCCTGACGATGGCGTCCCCCGTTCCCCGGCATTCATTCCTCACCATCGTCGCATTCACGCTGCTCGCGCTCGCACTGGTGCGCGCGATGCTGATCGTCACCCACGAGCCGGTGCTCGGTTACGGCGACCGGTCGGACATGCACCACACCTTCGATTGCATCGGCATCCAGCCCATCGAGGATGGAGCGCACAGCGGCGAGACGCCGCGTCCCCACGCGCTTTACCACACGTCAGGATTCAAGGGCTCGGGGTGCTATCCGAGCTCCGCGGTGCTGATCGCGGTGCCGGTCGTCCTCGCCTATGGCATCGCGTCGATCGCGAGCGACGATCCCGAGATCCTGATCCCGGTGCAGGCGTTCGGCGCGTTCAACCTCGCGCTCTTCGCGCTGCTCTCGCTTGCCGTCGCGATGGCCCTGCGTGGCCATCCCGTGGCTTCGCTCGCGCACGCGGCGGTCGTCTTCCTCCTGCTCGCCGACCCGGTGGCGACCCTCTGGTTCAACACGCTCTACACGGAGCCCGGCGTGCTCCTGGGCGCCTATGGCGCCGTGGCGACGACCGCCGTGATCGTCCTGGGCGGGGGCGCTTCACGGCTGCATTGGTGGCTTCTCGGGGCCTCGCTCATCGTGCTCGGCTTGTCGCGCGAGCAGTTCTGCTACTTGCCGCTCGCGCTCGCGGCGCTCGCCATGCCCGCCCTGAGGGCGAAGTCGTCGCGAAAGGCATGGATCCTCGTGATCGTCGCCGCGATCGTCGCGGCGACGCAGATGGTCATCGCGCCGCTGCGCCCCGATTACGTGAGCCAGATCAATCGCGTCAACACCTATCTGGGCGCGATCCTCGCGTCCTCCAACGATGAGGCGGGAACCCTGGGGCGTCTCGGCCTGCCCGCCCGGTGCGCCGCGATGTCGGGAGCGACATGGTCTTCGCGCCGTGGCGAGAATCTCGAAACCGCGTGCCCCGAGGTGACGGGGATCTCGTCCTTCGCGTTCCTCAAGCTCGTTCCCACCGAGCCGCTCACGTTGCTGCGCGCGGTCTCCCGCGTGCTGCCCGCGGCGGAGTCGATCGTGCCCGCCGACCTGGGCATCTCCGCCGAAGGGCCGATACGCGCCGTGCCCGACCTGCCGCCTCGCGCGATGTCGTTCGTCGCATTCATGGCGAAGGTTCCGGTGATGGTCTTCGCCACGATCATCGTGACGTTCCTCATCGCATTTCCGGTGGCGATCGCATGGCTCGCGTGGACCGTGCGCCGCGAGCCGAGCCTGGCGGCGGTGCCCGTGGTGCTCGTGATGCTGATCGCGATCACGGGCTATTCGCTCGCGACCACGGCCTTCGGCGACGGCATTTTCGAAGCCGAGCGGCACAACTGGCTGGGATCCCTCGCGACGCTTGCCGCCGTGGGAATGCTGCCGATCGTCATCTGGCAGCTCACGCGCGATCTCGTGAGCGCGCGCATCGCCGTCGCGGCGACCTTCGGGGTGATGCTGCTCGCCACCGGCTGGGTCCTCTGGACGCGCCACGGAAACCTCGCGATCGGCGCACTCGACCGGGTGGCCGCGGAGCAGGCGCGGGCCCTCGAGCTGACCGGCTGGGCCCTCGATCCCTGGGGCGTGCGGCGGGTGTACGCGACCGTGGGCGGCGGGCCGCAGACCGAGGGCACGCGCGGCATCGAGCGCCGCGATCTCGAGGCCGCATATCCCGGGTATCCCGAGTCGGTCTCGGCGGGCTTCCGGATCACGCTTTCCCCGAACGCGTGGCGCGAGAACGAGCAGATGCGCGTCTACGTGGAGAACAGCGCCGGCGCGATCACCGAGATCGATCGGCGCCGGATTCGTCTTCGTCCGTAAGCGCGCGCTTCAACGCCCTGCGGATTCTGGCCTCTTCGGCCTCGCGCTGGGCGCCGAAGGCCGCTACCACGAGGGGCAACGCGAGAACCCAGAGGACCGTCGCGAGCGTGACGATGAACGCGAGCGTTCGTTCCACTTGATCGGAGAGCAGCGCCCACGCGCTTGCCGCGATGAGCGCCACGAGCATCAGCGAGGAGGCCTGCAGCATCCGCTGCGTGCGCGCCGCGGGATGGAACTCGGCCTGCAGCGACCATCCGGTGGGCTCCTCGCTCCAGCGGCTTTCGAAGCGCAGGCGCCTTGGCCTGATCCCCGCCATCGCGGATTTCAGCCGCGACTCCGATTCCTCGCGCCCGTGGCGGCTCGCGAAGCTTTCGGCGCGGTGCACGATGAGCGCGCGCGCCATGCGTCGCATCTCGGAGGCCAATCGCGCTCCTAGCGGGGCTTCACCCGCTGCCACATCGCGTCGGCGATGCGATAGTCGGGATGGTCGCGGCGGAATTGCTCGAGCGCCCTGTCGGCGTCGGCATCGCGGCCTTCCTCGCGCAGCCTCGCGATCCGCTCGAGCTCGCGCTCGAGGCCGGACTGCGCAATCGCCGCGCGCTGGACTGGCTGGATGGTGTCGGCGGATTCGGTCTTCAGGCGCGGCGCCGTTCGCGCCGCGGACTGCACCGCGGATGGGGCCGCGGGTTCCGTCGGGGTCGCGAGCGCGCCGGCGGCCGAGGCCGCCGGCGCGTACGCAGATGCCGCGGGCGCCGCCCGGGTCATCGGGGGCGCGTTCATCGTCGCGGGGGCGCTCGCGGCGGGAAAGGGCGCGGGCCTTTCGGACGGCGCGCGCTCTTCTTTCGCGAGCGCAGGCGCGATGGCGTTCGCGCCGGGAGACTCGGGCGGAGCGACCCGCAACGGGGCCGGAGCCGCGGCCGATTTGCGCTGCGGCGCTTCAATCCTCGCCTTTGGCGGCTCGACGTTGGCGTCACGTACAGTCGCGTTGGCCTGCTCCGGCGCCGGCGGCGAAGGAGCCGGCGTGGGTTCCTGCCGCCGGGAGGGCGGGGCCGATTCGATGCCGGGCGCTTCGCGCTGCATTTCGAGCGTGACCCCGAACGCGAGCACCAGCACCGCGGCGATCGACACCGGCGCGGCCCAGCGTCGCGACCACGAAGGTTTCGCGACGGCGCGGCGCGACGCGGCGAGGATCGCGGCGTCGAGCGCGGCCCGCGGCTCCTCGCGGGAGAGCTCGCGATAGCGCCGCACGAGATTGTCGTCGGAGTCAGTCATCGCCGATCGCTTCCTTCAGCTTCTTCATCGCGTACCTGAGCCGGCTCTTCGCCGCTTCTTCCGCGCTTCCGGTGGCGGCCGCGATCTCCGCGATGCCGAGTCCGCCCTCATGATGAAGCAAGAAGACCTCGCGTTGCGCGAGCGGCA
>JADGRS010000359.1 GCA_017880705.1 Burkholderiales bacterium | reverse complement strand
ACTCCCGCGAACGCGGCGAGGATCGCGGGCCGGTTCTCCTCGGAGGCCCACACGACCAGCGCGAAGATGGCGAGGAGGAAACCGAAACTCAGGAGATAGAGCGCGGCCAGCGCGACGATGAGGAATCGCACCGCCCACGCCTTTTCCTCGGTGAGCTCGATCGCGAGCAGCTCCAGGCGCGTTCGCACCGCACGCAGCCCCGTCGAGGCGAGTCCCTTGACGTCGCCGACGATGCCCGTGGATTCGCGAATCACGCGCGGGGCTCCTAGCGGCGTGCCGCGATGAAGCCGATCAGCGCGCCCAGCGCGGCGCTGATGCCCACGGCGCGCCACGGGTTGCTGCGAACGTATTCATCGGCACCGTCGACCGCGACCTTCGCGCCGTCCTGCACCGTCGCCTGGAGCTGGCCGAGCATCTGCCGCGCCGAGTCGAGCTGCAGCTGGACCTTCGCCTTCACATCTCCCATCTTGCTTTCCCCTTCGGTCTGGACGGTTTTCAAGAGCTCCTGCGCATCCGAGACGACGTTCTGGATGTCGCGTGCAATCGGGCTGCTGTTCAGGCTGGTGTTGCTGCGCATGTCGATCTCCTTGATCTTTGGCGATTCGGCTTCGGCCGATGACGTTCCTCGCGCCTCGCATCGAGGCACGCTTCCCACCCAGCAAGATTAGGGACAGGGGCTTCCCGCGCCTGTCGGAGCGGAACGCGGCGGCGCGTTGCATTGGTCCGATTCACGAGTCGGACGAGTCCGACACGGACGTGTCGGCCGGGGACCACACACGGTCGGGCTCGCCGCCGACGGTGGCCGGACGGCGCCCGGACTACGATGAACGCAAAGCGGGCCTCACCGCCTCCATCGTCAAAGTCAGGAAAGGATTCCCCATGAATGCGACTTCCTTGCGCGTAACCCTTCTCGCGACCGCCACCGCGGCCGCCCTGCTGCTCTCCGCATGCCAGCGAGAGGCGGGCGACGCGACCGTCGGCCAGAAGCTCGACAATGCCATCGACCGGACCCAGCAGAAGCTCGCCGAGGCCGGCGACAAGACGCAGGTCGCCGTCGCGGACGCCGCCGACAAGGTCGTTCAGAAGACCGACCAGGCGATGGCGGCCGTGCAGGACGCGGCTGCGCCCATCGGCAACGGCGCGATCGATGCCGGCAAGGGGTTGTCCGATGCGGCGATCACCGCGTCCATCAGGACCGATCTTCTCAAGGACCCCGACCTGAGCGTGCTGAAGATAGACGTCGACACCAAGGGCGGTGTCGTGACTCTCAATGGGCTCACGGGCGACGAGGCGGCACGCTCGCGCGCCGGAAGGCTGGCGAATTCCATCAAGGGCGTGAAGGAAGTCCGCAACTTCCTGGTGGTGAAGCACGCGTGATTGTGACCTGATGTAACAAAGCGTCACCTTGCCCGCGCGCGCGCGTGGGGTATCCTCGCGATATCCCCGTCCACGCAGGCGCCGGATGCACGCTGACACGACCTTCGCTCGAGACCCGGGCGGCCCCATCGCGGCGCGCCGCTCGCGGGTGCTGCTTGCCGAGGACAGCGCCCGCCTGGCGGCGTCGATCCGCGACTACCTCCAGCAACACGGCTACGACGTGTCCATCGTGGGAGACGGGCTCGCCGTGCCCGAGCGCTTCGAGCGGATGAAGCCCGACCTCGTCATCCTCGACCTCATGCTCCCCGGCAAGGACGGGCTCACGTTGTGCCGTGAGCTGCGCGGCCGCGACACGGTGCCGATCCTGATCCTCACCGCGAAGGCGGAGAACATCGACCAGGTCCTCGGGCTCGAGATGGGCGCCGACGATTACGTGGTGAAGCCGGTGGAGCCGCGGGTGCTTCTCGCGCGCATCGAGGCGCTGCTGCGCCGTGCGCGGCCCGCGTCGAGCGAACGCCGGGAGGAGCGGCTCACCGCCGGGCGGCTGAGCATCGACGGCGCGCGGCGCGCCGCGGAGATCGACACGCGGGCGATCGAGCTCACCACCGGCGACTTCGACATCCTGTGGCTCCTCGCCTCGCGACAGGGACAGGTGGTGACTCGCGACGAGATCCTGCGCGTCGTGCGCGGCATCGACTACGACGGGCTCGACCGCTCGATCGACGCGCGCATCTGCCGCCTGCGCCGCAAGCTCCAGGACGCGGGGGGCGCCGAATCGATGATCAAGACCGTGCGCCTGCGGGGGTACCTGTTCACCGGCGGCGAATGAGCCCGGCATGCTGAGGCTCTTCCTGCGGCTCTACCTCTTCCTCATGCTGCCGTCGACGGCGGCGTTCGTCCTCTTCATGTACGTCACCGACCAGGTGATGACGCAGATGCAGGCCGAGCAGCAGCGCACGCGCGCCGGCGTCGCATTCGACCGCGCGGAGCGGATCATCTCCGACAAGCGCGTGCCCGATTGGCAGGGGCGCCTGAAGGAGATCGAGAAGACCTTCCGCGTGGAGCACCAGATCGTGCCGCTCGACCTCGCGCTCGACGACCTCTTCATGTCGGCTTCGGAGAAGGAGCGCCTGGCGGGCGGAGACATCGCGTTCCGCGACCGGCCTGGCGGCGGCATGGTGTACCTGCGGCGCATCAAGGACAGCGACCGCGCGCTGCGCATCGAGTGGGTCGGCGTCTACGAGTACCAGCTCATCTACTACGCGATCATCCTCACGCTCATCACGGTCGCGATGTGCGCGATCCTGTGGCGCTGGACGCGGCCGCTCTGGCGCGACCTGGAAAGCCTCACGGCGGCGACGGCGAGCGTCGGCGGAGGCGACTTCGGCGTGCGGGCCGACGTCGGCAAGGGCTCGCTCCTTGCGCCGATCGCGTCGGCTTTCAACGTCATGGCGCAGCGCGTGCAGGCGCTGCTGCAGTCCCATCGCGATCTCGAGCAGGGCGTCGCCCACGAACTGCGCACGCCACTTGCGCAGCTCAAGTTCGACCTGGAGCTCGCGCGCGCGAGCCAGGAGGAAGCGGAGCGCGACAAGCGTTTCGAGGCGATGGAGCGCGACGTGGTCGACCTCGAGGACCTGGTGAGCGAGCTCCTGGTGCTCGCGAGCCTGCGGCACGCGCCGCCCTATTCGCCGCGGGATGTGCCTGCGCGCGCGCTCGTCGACGAGGTCATGCGCCGCGCGCAGGACGAGATGCGCACGGCGGGGCGCTCGGTGCGGATCGAGCCGCCCGAGCACCTGCCGGAAACACTGTCGTGCGACGCGAAGTCGCTCACGCGCGCGCTGGTGAACGTGCTGCGCAACGCGGTGCGCTACGCGCGCTCGCAGGTCGCGCTCACCGTCGAGCGCGCCGGCGCGCACACCGTGATCCGCGTGGACGACGACGGCCCCGGCGTTCCGTCGCGCGAGCGCGCCCGCCTCTTCGAGCCTTTCGCGCGCGTCGAGGACAGCCGCGGCCGCGACAGCGGAGGTGTCGGGCTCGGGCTCGCGATCGTGAAGAGCGTCGCCGAATGGCACGGGGGCACGGCGACCATCTCCGAGTCGCCGCTCGGCGGCGCGCGCGTGTCGATCAGTTGGTAGGGCGGTCGAACCGAGCGCACGGCGTTGGTTGCTTAAACAGCGCGGTGATCGGCCGGGCGTGGAAGGGGCGGTTCTTCTCGAGCCGGGGGGCCACGGCTTCTCGACGGGGAGGGATCTCGCTTCTTACGATAGCGCTCGAAT
>JADGRS010000358.1 GCA_017880705.1 Burkholderiales bacterium | reverse complement strand
TGACGATCGTGCATCCCGCCCCGATCGCCGCGCATATCTTGCGAATCGCCTGGTTGTACGGGAAATTCCATGGCGTGAACGCCGCGCACACGCCGATGGGCTCGCGAAGCACCATCTGGCGCACGTTCGGGGTGCGCGGAGGAATGACGCGGCCGTAGATGCGCCGGCATTCCTCGGCATGCCAATCGCAATGGTCGGCGCAGCGCATCACTTCGCCGACGGCTTCGGCCAGTGGCTTGCCCATGTCGAGCGTGATGTTGCGGCCGATTTCGTTGGCGCGATCGCGGGTCATTTGTCCCACGCGGCGCAGCAGGGCGCTCTTTTCCATCGGCGAGACGCTGCGCCACTTCTCGAAGGCCCGCTGGGCCGCGGCGAGGGCGCGATCGAGATCCGCGGGCGTCGCGTGGGGAAGCTTGCCGAGCGAGTCGCCGGTCGCCGGATCGAGGACGTCCTGCTCGCGGCGGCCGCCGCCTTTCAAGAACTCGCCGTCGATATAGAGGCAAAGGTCTTCGTACATGGACTCTCCTGGCAACGCCGTGAGCGGGGTAGCCCCGATTCTAACGCGGGCATGGCGCGCATTCGCCCGGGCCGCGCAGGCGGGCGAAGGCGGGCGGGGGAAAGCGCCGGATGCCGCCGATGCGGTAAGCTATTGGCCGGAAACAATTGGTTTACAGGTTTGAGCAACTCTACATATTCCCTGCACAATGCTGTCCGATGCTCGCGGGGAAGTCTTCCGGCTCGGCCGGCAGCATTCAGCCGGCAGCCCATACAACCAAGGAACTATCGATGAACAAGCATTTGTGGATCGCGGCGGCCGTCGCCGTATTGGCTCTTGTACCGGGGTGCAAGGGCAAGACCTCGCAGAATTCGACCGAGATGCGCTCGCTGAACGCGGTCGTCGACGCGGAGCCGCTCGACGTGCTGGTCGACACCGACGTGAAGACGAGCGCGCTCACCTTCGGCGCGACGTCCCCCTACGTGCAATTCGATTCCGGCACGAGGGACGTGCAAGTGCGCTCATCGACCGCGCAGACGATTCTCAGCGACAAGCAGATCTCGTTCTCGAGCGGCATCAACAACACGCTGCTCATCTACGGCAAGCGTGCCGCGATGCAGACGCAGGTCATGATCGACGACACTGTTAGCCCGTCGTCGGGCCACTTCCGGGTTCGGGCGATCAATCTCTCCGCCGACACCGGCGCGGTCGATCTCTACGTGACGACGGGTTCCATCACCGGGACCGGATCGATCGTCCCTGCGGCCGCATTCGGTGCCCTGACCGGCGCCGCCGAGGTGGCGAACGGATCGCTGCAGATCACGCTGACGACGTCCGGCACGCAGGACATCCTCTTCCAGTCCGCGCCGCAGAACTTCTCTGACAACTCGACGTACACGGTGGCCGTGCTGCCCAGCCTGGGCGGCAAGCTCGTGAGCGCGGTGCTGCTCACGCAGGGAGGGAGTCCCGCGGGGACGCTCCTGCAGAACCCGTTCGCGCGTGTGAAGGCGGTCAACGCGATCCCCGACGCGCCGGCGCTCAACTTCAAGGCGGACGGCACAGTCCTGCTGTCGAGCGTCCCCTTCATGGGCAGCTCGAGCTACGTGACCACGACATCCGGAACGCACGCGCTGCAGATCGAAGCGTCCAATGTGCCCGGCACGACCATCGCGTCGGTCTCGAAGCAGCTCGATCCGTCGCGTGACTACACCGCCCTAGCCGCCGGCGCGCTCGCGACCCCGTCGGTCCTGGCCTTCGCCGACGACAACTCGCTGCCCACCGCGGGCTTCGCCAAGATCCGCTTCGTGAACGCGGGGCCGGGATCGCCCGCGACCGACGTGCTGGTCAACTTCGCGGCTCAGACGACCGGCCTCGCTTACGGCACCGCTTCGACCTACTTCCAGGTGACGCCGAGCCTGACCTATACGATCACCTTTGCCACGCCCGGTGGTGTCAGCGTGATCGCCACGGCCTCGCCGGTGGAGCTCGACGCGAGCGCCATCTACACGGCGTATCTCTTCGGCACGGGATCGGCGGCGCAGGTCCGGGTCGTCAGGGATCGCTGACGATTCGGTGGGTCATCGGGGGCGCGGCCATTGCGGCCGCGCCCTTTAGCTTGCGACGAGGCGAATGAGGGTGATCTCGGAAGGGACGCCGAAGCGCATGGGCGGCCCCCAGTAGCCCGTGCCGCGATTGATGTAGACCCACATGCCGCCGAGCCGGTTGAGCCCCGCGGTGAACGGCTGCTGAAGGCGCACGAAGTGGTTCCACGGCCAGAACTGGCCGCCGTGCGTGTGCCCCGAGAGTTGCAGGTGATAGCCGGCCTTCTCGGCGGACTCGGCGGAGCGCGGCTGATGGGCTAGAAGCACCTTCACCGCATCACCCGGGGCGCCGTCGACGGCTGCTTGGGGGTCGCTGCGGTGCGAAGCATCGAAATGGTGCGCCGAGTAGTCGGTGACTCCCGCGATGGCGAGCACCGCGCCGTCGTGATCCAGCACGACATGCTCGTTCATCAGGACGCGTGCGCCCAGGCGGCGCAGCTCGTGGACCCAGGAGTGGGCGCCGGAGTAGTACTCGTGGTTCCCGGTGACGAAGAAGGTGCCGTGGCGCGACTCGAGACTCGCGAGGGGCTGCGTGTGGCGCGCGAGATCGAGCACGCTGCCGTCCACCAGGTCGCCCGTGATCGCGATCATGTCGGCCTCGAGCCGGTTCACGCGCCGCACGATCGCCTCGACGAAGGCGCGCTTGATGGTGGGCCCCACGTGGACGTCGCTGATCTGCGCGATGGTGAAGCCTTCGAGCTCGGCCGGAAGGCCGGCCAGCGGCACCTTCACCCGCACGACGGGCGCCACGCGGCGCGCCATCACGTATCCCACCAGGGTGATCAACGGGGTGAGCGCCATGACTCCGATCGCGGAGACGCGCGCCCACCACTCGTGCGCCTGCGCGGGGAGCGCGAGCGCCGCCACGATGAGGCTCGCCTCGCGGGCGAGGGTCAGCACGAGGAGCCACGAGAAGAAGCCCATCGCGATCCAAGGAACGAGCGTGGCGATCGGCCCCAGCGTTTCGCGCATCCTGAAGCCCTTGGGGAGGAGCCACAGGCATGCAAGGAGCGTGGCCGTGCCGGCAACCTGCGCGAGCACACCGAATGGAGCCAGGAGCCGCAGGCCGATGTAGGCGTGGAGCAGGGCGAGGAGCAATGCGAAGGGATTCACGAGGCGTGCGCTCATCAGGCGGACGTGGGGCCGAACGGAACCGTTCTCAAGGATTCGCCCTTCCGGAAGGCGTCGCCGGCCGCAGACCTGCCCCTGGTTGACAGGCGCCCGGGCGAGGATCAACGTGCGCTGATAATAATTCCTCCACGGAGAAACGCCATGGTCCGCCTCCTCGTCAACGGCAAGACCGTCCAGGTCGACGCCGCTCCCGAAACTCCGCTGCTCTGGGCCCTGCGGGATCACCTCGGCATGACAGGCACAAAGTTCGGCTGTGGCGCGGGCCTTTGCGGCTCGTGCGCCGTCCACGTCGACGGGGTGCCGAAGCTTTCATGCGTGGTGCTGCTCTCGGAGGTCGCGGGCAAGAAGGTGACGACGATCGAGGGAGTCGATGGCCGCGCCGCCAAGGCGGTCCAGGCGGCATGGGACAAGATCCAGGTTCCCCAATGCGGGTACTG
>JADGRS010000357.1 GCA_017880705.1 Burkholderiales bacterium | reverse complement strand
TCAGGATCTTCTGGCTGCTCATCGCTTCTTCTTCCCCTTGACCTTGGTGTCGGAGACCTGTTTCTTCTCCCCCACGAGCGTGAAATCGATCTTCGCCTGCTCCAGGTTCACCCGCACCACCTTCACCTTCACGCGCGCGGCGAGCTGGTACTTCACCCCGCTCCTCTCGCCGCGCAGGGTGTGCTTGGCGGCGTCGAACGTGAAGTAATCCTGGCCGAGATCGGAGATGTGCACGAGGCCGTCGACGTACAGCTCGTCCAGCGTGATGAAGAGGCCGAAGTTCGTGACGCCGCTCACGGTGCCCTCGAACTCCTCGCCGACGTGGTCCTGCATGTAGTAGCACTTGAGCCACGCCTCGACGTCGCGCGTCGCGTCGTCGGCGCGCCGCTCGGTCTCGGAGCAATGGTTGCCGATCGCGTTCAGGTCGCCCGCCTGGTAGCGCTGGCCCTTCACCACCGCCTTGATGCCGCGATGCACGAGGAGATCCGGATAGCGGCGAATGGGCGAAGTGAAGTGCGCGTAGGCGTCGTAGGCGAGGCCGAAGTGGCCGACGTTCTCGGGCGTGTACACCGCCTGGTGCAGCGAGCGCAGCATCACCGTCTGCAGCATGCCCGCGTAGGGCCGGTCCTTGATGCGCTTCAGGAGCTCGGCATAGTCCTTGGCGTGGGGCTTGTCGCCGCCGCCGAGGGTGAGCGCGAAATCCTTGAGCATCGAGCGCAGCGACTCGAGCTTCTCGGGCGTGGGCCCTTCGTGCACGCGGTAGAGCGTCGGCTGGTCGCTCTTCTCGAGATAGTCCGACGCGGAGACGTTCGCCGCGAGCATGCACTCCTCGATCAGGCGGTGGGCGTCGTTTCTCTCGACGCGCACGATGCGCTCGATCTTTCCATGGTCGTCGAAGATCATCTGCGTCTCGACCGTCTCGAAGTCGATGGCGCCGCGCTTCTGGCGCTGGCTGAAGAGCGCCTTGAAGACGGCGTAGAGGATCTCGAGCTGCGGCACGAGCTCCTTCGCGACGGGCGGGTCGGCGGGTTGTCCCGCGAGCACCGCCGCGACGCGCGTGTAGGTGAGCCGCGCGTGCGAGTGGATCACGCCGGGATGGAACTCGTAGGCCTTCACCACGCCGCCCGCGGTCACTTCCATCTCGCACACCATCACGAGGCGATCGACGTCGGCCTTGAGCGAGCACAGCTCGTTCGACAGCTCCTCGGGCAGCATCGGGATCACGCGGCGCGGAAAGTACACCGAGTTGCCGCGGTCGTAGGCTTCCTGGTCGAGCGGGTCGCCGGGGTGCACGTAGTGGCTCACGTCCGCGATCGCGACCCACAGCTTGAAGTTCTTGCCGACGCGCTCCGCGTACACCGCGTCGTCGAAGTCCCTCGCGGTCTCGCCGTCGATCGTCACGAACGCGAGCTTGCGAAGGTCCTTGCGGCCCTTCAGGTCCTTCGGCTCGACTCTCGAGCCGATCCTGCGCGCGGCCGCCTCGACGTCGGCGGGCCACTCGTGCGGGAGGTCGTGCTTGCGCAGCGCGATCTCGATCTCCATCCCGGGATCGGCGTAGTTGCCGAGGATCTCGACGACGCGCCCGATGGGCTCGGCGTTCTTCGAAGGCTGCTCGACGATCTCGGCGACCACGACCTGTCCGGCCTTCGCGCCCCTGAGGCTGTCGGGCATGAGGAGGATGTCCTGGCTGATGCGCTTGTTCTCGGCGATCACGAACGCCACGTCGTGCTCGACGAAGAGGCGCCCGACGACCTTCTTGTTGGCGCGCTCGAGCACTTCCGAGATCGAGGCCTCGAGGCGGCCGCGCTTGTCGACGCCCGAGACGCGCCCGAGCACCACGTCGCCGTGCAGCACCTTGTGCATCTCCTTCGGGCCGAGGAAGAGATCCTCCTTGCCGTCTTCGGGACGCAGGAAGCCGAATCCGTCGGCGTGGCCGATCACTTTTCCCTTGATGAGGCCCGCCTTGTCGGCGACCAGGATCGCGCCGCGGCGATTGCGCACCACCTGGCCCTCGCGCTCCATGGCGCGCAGGCGCCTCTGGAAACCGTCGCGCTCCTCGGGGCTCGCGATTCCCAGGAGCTCGGCGAGCCGCTCTTCAGTGGTGGGGACGCCTTCCTCGGCCAGAACCTCGAGAATGCGTTCGCGTGACGGGATTTCGGTGGGGTACGGTTCCAGGCCTTTGGTTTTGATGGACAATCTTCTGCTCACTTGGTAAAATTTCATGTTTTCCGCGCCCAGATGGCGGAATTGGTAGACGCACCAGTTTCAGGTACTGGCGGGTAACACCGTGGAGGTTCGAGTCCTCTTCTGGGCACCAATCACTCGAAGCTAGACTTGCGCCGCTATGCGCCCGTATTCTTTCAGGGCGCGCTCAACGGGTCCGGGATCATAGCTTTGAGCAAATTATATGACCAGCTCAAGAATGCGGCGTTCTCGCGCCGGCAGGCCCTTGAGCGCAAATCCGCCGAGCGCAAGTCCCGCAAGGCGTCCACAACCGGATCATCCTCCACCGGGGCCGCGCCTGGTGCGCGATCGGCCGCCGAGCACGGCATCGTCGACGAGGAGCAGCGCCGCTGGCGCGAGGAGATCGAGGGGAAGCTGCACGCGGCCGATCTCGAGCTCATCCCCACCCCGCCGCGCTCGCGCGAGGATACCGAGGAGATTCGCGAGCGCGAATCGACCATGGCGACGCTCGCCGGGGCCGCGCAGCGCCGCGCCCACGCGGAGACGCGCGCCCTCGAGCACGCCCGCGATCGCGCCGAAGCCGAGCGCGCCCTGCACGCGCAATCCGAAGCGCTGCTGAAGGCCGACCTCGAGGCGGCCGAGGCGGCGCGCGAGCGCGGCAAGGCGGAGCGCGCCGCGATGGAGAAGGCGCGCCGGCGCGAAGAGCAGGAGGACCTGCGCGACGCCGCGGCGCGCACGCGGGCGGAAGCCGAAGAGCAGGCCCTCGCGCAGGTGAAGGTGCGCGAGGAGGCGGAGCGCCGCGCCGAGGCGGCCGCGCGCAAGCGCGCCAAGTCCGAGGCTAACGCGCTCGCGAAGTCCGAGGCGGTGGTGATGGATGCGGCGCGCGCCGATCGTGCGCTCGCCGATCGCGAGAAAGCGGAGCGCGAAGCGCAAGCGATCGCGCAGGCGGCCGCGGGCGCCGCGAAACGCGCCGCGGACATCGCCGCGCGCCAGGCGCTCGCCGAGGCGCGGATTCGCGACGCGGCCGTGGAGCGCGGCCAGGCGGAAGCGCTCGCCCGCGAAGCGCTGCTTGAACGCGAGAAATCCGAATCGCTCGCGGCGAAGGCGATCGAAGACCGCATCGCAGCCGAGAAGCGCCTCGCCGCCGAAGCGCAGGAGCGCGAGAGCGCCGAAGCGAAAGCGGCGGCCGCGACCCGCAAGCATGCCGAAGCGCAAGCGCGCCTCGCGGACGCCGCGCAGCTTCGCGCCGATGCCGATTCCGGCGTGGCGCAGCAGGCGCAGCTGCGCCGGGCCGCCGCCCAGGCGTTGCGAACCGAAGACGAGCGTCTCCTCGCCGCCGAGGTCGAAGCGCGCCGCGTCGCCGAGGAGAAGTCCCGCATCGAGGCCGCCGCGGCCGACGCCCTCGCCGCGAGCGTGGAAGCCGAGCAGCGCCTCGCCGTCGAGGCGAGCGCCCGCGCCGAGGCCGACGCCCTCGCGCTCGC